>JAFGVO010000189.1 GCA_016937935.1 Deltaproteobacteria bacterium
ATTGCTTATAACTATAGGAGTTATTGTCATTCGTTTTGGTGGCGGTTTAGGCCCTTCAATTACAGCCGCTTTTTTAAAATCATTTTGCTCAAACAAAATTGAACCTGGAAAAATTGAAGCAACATGAGCGTCTTCCCCAAGACCTAAAATCATAATGTCAATTGGAACCTCTAAAAGTGAATCATATTTTTTTAGAGACTCAACTTCATCAAAGCCCTCAGTATCCATGGTGTGCACAGCTGAAAACCTGTCTAAAGCATCACCAAAAAAACTCTTTGCCATAAAATAATTACTATCTTTATCCTCTTTTAAAACAAACCTCTCATCACCAAAATAAAGTTCAATTTTTTCAAGGGGCAAAGTTCCGCAAACAGTCTCGTCAGCTAATGCCCTGTAAACAGGACCTGGGGTATTGCCTCCGGCCAAAGATATGCTGCAGCTGCTTTTATTTTTTAAAATCTCTCGTATTTTAGCTGCAATGAGAGACGCCGCACCAGCAACAAATTCATCACTGCTTTTAAAAACCATTATTCCGCCGGGAGTCACGGTTTTACCTCCGGGCCGTCACTGTTAACGTCGTACTCTTTAATTTCAATAGAACCATCCTTTGCACCTTCGAGCAATGGAGCAACAAACTTCCACATTCTCTCAACCTCATCCTGACGGGCAAAAAGAGTCTGATTGCCTTTTAAGCAATCTAAAAGAAGTTTTTCGTAAGCCTCCTGCTGGGCCTTCCCTTTAAAGCTCGTATTAAAATCAAAATGCATATTCACTGGTGAGACATCAAGTTTCTCCCCGGGAGTCTTTGCACCAATCTTGAGAGTTATGCCCTCTTCGGGCTGAATTCTAATTGTTAAAACATTAGGCTCAAGCTTTGTGCAGACATCCTTATCCTCAAACAGACAAAGAGGAACAGGAGCAAAATAGATTTCCACCTGAGTCATCTTTTGAGACAGAGCTTTACCGGTACTTAAAATAAAAGGAACCCCTTCCCATCTCCAGTTGTCAATAAACATTTTAACCGAAGCATAGGTTGGTGTTTTAGAATCCGGTGAAACATCTTTTTCATCCAGATACCCTTTATAACGACCAAGGGAGACAGAATTTGTATCCGCAGAATTAAGAGGTCTTATTGAGTTAAAAACCTTGGCCCTCTCATCTCTGATTCTCTCCGCATCAAACGAAGAGGGAGCCTCCATTGCACAAAGAGCCATAATCTGAAGAAGATGATTCTGCAATACATCTCTTACAATTCCCGTCTCTTCGTAAAACCGCCCCCTGCCCTCAATTCCTATTTTTTCAAAAGCTGTAATTCTGACTTTCTGAACATAGCGCCTGTTCCAGATTGGTTCAAAGATAGCATTTGCAAATCTGAAAATAAGAAGATTCTGCACTGTCTCCTTGCCAAGGTAGTGATCCATTCTAAAAAGCTGCTCTTCATCAAGGTACATCCTTGCAATTGAGTTAAGCTCAAGAGCTGTTGCGGTATCTCTGCCAAAAGGTTTTTCCACAACAACCCTTGTATGGGGAAGACCTTTTAAATGTTCCGGAGTAATTAAGCCATGTTTTCCAAGACCCGACAGTATGGGAGCAAAAGAGGCCGGAGGAGTTGCCAGATAAAAAAGAAAACTTCTGTCCTTATTTTTATCATCTTCAATTTCAATAAGTTTTGAAAGCTCAAAATATGACTCATCAAGATCATAATCCATCTGAAAAAAACCGATACGACCGGCAAGTTTCTCCCAGTCATCACTGTTAAAGCCGCTTCTCGAGTACTTTTCAACACCTGTTTTAAGGCGACTTTTAAAATCCTCAAGGGATCTTTTTGAACGGGCAACTCCCAAAATTGTAAAATCTTCAGGCAGCTGATTATCAACAAACAGATTGTAAAGACCCGGAACAAGCTTACGCATTGTAAGATCCCCGGTTGCACCAAAAATAACAAACGTTGCCGGTTTTAACGGGCGTTTGTTAAAAAGTCCTGCAGAGATTCCAAAATCGGCATTCAATACATATTTTTCTTCACTCATATTATCCTCAAGGTTCCTTAAAACGTTAAACGAAAAACAGTTTAACCATTATTTACAAACTGACAAATCAAAAAAACTGATGATAGCAGGCAAATGAAATAAATCATAACAACTTAATCAGACAATTTGGAACTATCATTTTTAAATGATATAAATGTTTTGAGGTATATATTGAATGATTTAAACAGACCACCTTTGGAATTTGACGGATACAAATTAAAAAAGCTCCTTGGTAAAGGAGGAATGGGTGAAGTTCATCTGGCCCATGATACTCTCCTTGACCGCTATGTTGCCATCAAATTCATTATGCGACAGAAAGCTGATGATATTACAAAAGCCAGATTTTTAATGGAGGCGAGAGCATTTGCACGCCTCCAGCACCCTAATGTTGTTTCAATATACAGGGTTGGAGAAATTTCAGGCTTTCCATATCTTGTTTCTGAATATGTCAAAGGGTATTCACTTGATACTGTATCATCAAAAAACATCACTACACAAATGATAATTCAGATTGCCGCAGGCATTGCAAGAGGTCTTGCAGCTGCCCATAAACAGGGTGTTATCCACAGAGATATCAAACCTGGCAATGTTATGATAACCGAAAACGGAGAGGCCAAGCTTCTTGATTTTGGTATCGCAAAGCTGATGGAATCAATTGCCGACTCCTCTCACCCGGTAACAGACCCTCATTTAAAAGTATTCAATATTGCTGAAATGAGCGCAGGTAAACAGTTTGATTCTGATGAAATAACAGCACGCATTGATACGGGTGCATCATTTGCAAATATTGACATTACAAATGATTTTATAGACTACACACCTCTATTTGATAAAGAACTTACAAAACCGGGAACTGCAATCGGCACTCCCAGATATATGGCTCCAGAAGTGTGGAGAGGCATGGATGCAACATATCGCTCGGACATTTACTCATTTGGTGCCCTCATGTATTTTCTCTGCAGCGGATCACCTCCTCACACTGGAAAATCAGCTAAAGAGATTGGGGAAAAATGCGTTCACACAGATGTGCCCCCGCTTGAGTCAGTGGCAAGTAATATTCACCCTCAAATTGCACAGATTGTAAACAGATGTCTAAAAAGAGATCCGTCATTGCGATTTCAGGATGGCAACGAACTGCGGATGGCTTTTGCTCAGCTCACCCCTGAGATGCGAACAGATGTATCTCCAGAAGGCAACCCTTACAGAGGTCTGAACCCGTTTGAAGAGGAGCATTCAAGTCTCTTTTTTGGCCGAGACTCCGAAATAAGACTTATACTTGAACGCCTGAAAACATCACCAATGGTTGTTGTTGTGGGAGATTCGGGAGTTGGTAAATCATCACTTTGCAGAGCCGGGGTAATACCCCGAACAGGCAAATGGATCGGGGAAAACACCAAATGGAAATCCGTTACCCTTGTCCCCGGCCTTCATCCCGTAACATCATTAAGTGCAACACTCTCACAGGTTATAAATATACCTGAAGAAAAAATAGAAACTTCAATTAAAACCCAGCCCTCGGAAATTGCCCGAATTTTAAGAGCCTCATTAGGTCTTAAAGGTGGAATAGTAATTTTCATCGATCAATTGGAAGAACTTATTACACTCAGTACAAAACAAGAGCGCGAGGCAATGGAAGAGATGCTGTCATGGCTCTCTATTCTCACACCGGGCATAAGAATTCTTGCTACTATAAGAGGTGACTTTTTAAGCAATCTGGCGTCACTGCCCCTCTTGTCAAATCAGATTTCACAATCACTGTTCTTTTTACGTCCATTAACAAAAGACAGAATCAAAGAGACAATCCTTGGCCCGGCCATGGCAAAAAATGTGACCTTCGAATCTGAAAAACTGATTGATGAACTTACAGAATCAGGAAACCGCCCCGGAGGACTTCCTCTTTTGCAGTTTACGTTAAGAGAACTATGGGAAGTAAAAGATGATGAGGTAATATCTCAAAAATCACTTGATTCTCTAGGAGGTGTCAAGGGAGCTTTATCCAAACATGCAGACTCTGTATATAATCAGATGCCAAGAGATACGAGAAGTGCTGCAAAACAGATTCTGTTAAAACTCATTACACCTCAAAAAACTAAAATCAGAAAAACTTTTAACGAACTGATACCTGATTCAAACAATAATTCAGTTATCGCTTTAAATGTGTTAATATCAAACAGACTCATTGCCACCCATGAATCTGACAGGGGAACACTTTATGAGCTTGCCCATGAAGCACTCCTGGAAGGATGGAAAACACTTGCAAAATGGATCTCTGTATATACGGAATCCGAAATCACACATGAAAGGCTCTCCCTTACAGCCCATGAGTGGGACAGGCTTGACCACCCTAAAGAACTGCTTTGGTCAAAAGATCGTTTAAAAGAGATTGAAAATATTACCACTGAAAAACTTTCGCCGGTTTCAAAAGAGTTTGTCAACTCTTCAAAAAAATCTGCATCAGTTGCTCTGCTTGTAAAAATTGCAGCAACAATCATAATTTCTCTGGCATTTATAATTGTTTATGCCAGCGGCCACATACAGACCAGCAACAAGCAAAAAAATGCTATTGAAAAAAATATATTCAAAATAAACAAAACTCTTGTTGAGCTAAAGCAGCTTCAAAAAAAATCAGTTAAAAACAGTTCATTGTCTTCAGAAGACATTGTTCAGTTTGAAGAAAAATTTTCTGATGCATCAATAACACTGGAAGCATCTCTTCTTCTTTATCCCGATAACCGTGAGCTAAAACAACTCTACTATCAGGTTCTTGCAGAGAAGATTAAAATGGCAGAAAAGCAGGACAAAAAAGTAGAAGTTAAAATTCTAAAAAAACGACTAAATATATACAAAAATAGCGACTAAAATTTTTATATTCCTAAAAACAGTCCATCTCAAAATAAAGACTGCTCAAAAAAACAGCATAATTTCCATTTTTTTTAAAAAGTACTTGCAAGATGTTCAGTACTATTTTATTGTAATTTTATAGATATTTTAAAAAATTGCTCTCATTTAATAAAATTAAATATAAAAGCACAACAAGCTTTTATTGAAGAAAGGCTAAAAAAATGCCGAGAATGGGAAATTCAAAAAATCATATCTGCGTAACATGTGGAAGCAATGCCGAAGTAAAATTCAAAAACCAGTGGCTATGCGGTACATGTTTAAACCCTGAACCATCACGTGAATATTTAACTCTCGAACGAGAACAGATAAACGGACAATGGGGTGGCGTCAGAGTTGAAATGTGGAACCAAATGTAAATTTGCTGTTGGCAATTATTAATTTTCACATTTCATATTAAAGATAGTTTAAATTTTAATTCTTCGCTGGGCGGACAACAGATCGTTATGCCTGACAACGCCTACAAGCTTTTTAGAATTCATTTTATCAACAACCATGAGATAGGTGTGGTTTGAATGCTCTTTAAGCTTACTCATTGCTGTCTCTAAAGTATCTTCAGGAGTTAAAAGAAGATGTTCATGAGTTACAATATCGCTTGCTACAATAATTGATCTTAATGTTGGATCAAACATCACATCAGCAACATCAGAGTACTGAATAACCCCGACCAGCTCCTTTTCACCGTTTACAACCGGAAGCCTGTCATATCTTGAGTGTCCAAAAGTTTTAAGAATAATATCAAGTTTAACACTGTTTAAAACAGTCTCCACATTGCGTCGCATTATATGCTCAATAAGAATATCCTGAGGACCTTTAAGCTTTCTTAAGCCGGTTATACCAATTGCATCAGCAAATTGATTGATTACCTGATGAAGTCCCTCTCCATAACTTACAGGACTCCTTTGAGAGAGAAGACTTAAAACAGTAACCTCCCCAACTCTGACAAGGGCAATTCTTGTTAAAAGAGGACCGATACCTTCAAATATTACAACAGAGGCAAGCACTGCAGTCTGAATGTGTGCGCCCTGTCCCGGCCAGGATTTGGCAATAGCTGATGAAAGGCCAATTGCCAGACCGGCCTGAGCCAGCATCGATGGCCCAATCCACAACTGAATATCTTTAGAGTAGTTTGCCCACTTGGCCCCCAGATAATTTCCGGCAATTTTCCCAGTTGTTCTTGCTAAAATATATGCAATACCAACAGCTCCCATATGAGAGAGATGATCAATATGAAGATGAGCCCCGGCCATTAAGAAAAAAATAACATAAAGAGGATAATCAACATCTTTCATATCAGTGAGAATCCGTTTTTCATGAGGGGAGGCATTTACAAGAACAGCACCTGTAATAAGTGTTGCAAGCATAGATGATACATCAAGCCAGACGCACAGCCCCACAAGCCCGGCAATCACACCCAGGGCCATGATCTGCCTCTCTGTTTTACGGGCAAGCCGTTGATCCATTACTGCCATTCCACCACCTGTAACAATGCCTATGCCAAATGGAACTACAATTTTATATAATGCATCAAAAACGGGTTTATCAGGTGTTATTGCAAGGTACGAAAATGCAACAAAAAGTACTATTGCAACAAGATTATTTACACCTATCAAGGTCATAACAAGCTCTGTAAGTGTTCCCTCTGATTCATATTCCCTTACAACCATCTGTGTTGCGGCAGGAGCTGTAGTGATAGCCATAATTGCCAAAAATCCGGATGCAAAAAATGATGCTCCGGCAAAATATGTAAAAACTCCAACAATTAAACCTGTCAGGCTCATTTCCAACAAACTGACTCTTGAAAGTTTTGAGCCTATATTTCTCATTGTTTGAAGTTTAAAGCTTCCACCAATAACAAGAACAATAAGACCCAATGCAATATCGTGAACAGGGGTCAGGGTTTCAAGCTGTTCAAAAGTTAATAAAGGAGTAAATCCTATAATTTTTGCAAGTGAAGGCCCCGCAATCAAACCTGTCAATAGATATCCCGTAACTCGTGGAACACCCAATGATGCAGCAATTCTTCCAAAACCTAAGGCTAAAATATATGAAATGCCAAGGGAAAATAAAACAGGTATCATATTTACAACTTACAACCTCATTAGTAACTCTTAAATCCGACCCTTATTAAGAGTTGAATATTATTAAATTAATTACAGTTTTTTTAAAAAATTTCAAGTTACTGACTTATATATAACTACTTATTCTTCAAATTTTTCCTTTACATTCAATTTATTTATATTATGTTTCCATTCGCTGTAATCTGAATTGGCAGTGGGTGGACAGTTTGCAGGCAGTGAACAGCTTAATAAAATCTTCAACAAGGTTGTATTTTTATTTTACATTTTTTTACCAGATTAAATTGCAATTCAAATTATCTGACAGAGATTAACGATATTACATCGCTTTCAAATATAACAATCCTATCATTCCCAATCTCAAATCTTTGTGGCTCACACTCAATTTAAAGTAGTAAAAAAATGGAAATACAACATGCAAAAAAAACTTAAACTTAAAATTTTATTTTACATTACACTGCCCGCACTTTTAATAACTGTAATATCATTTATTCATTGCAAGCAATGTAATGCCCTTTCATCGGATTCATATAATAATAACAATGAACGAGGATACACAAAAGGATATACATCATTTGATGAATGTCTGATGGAGGAACCTTATGGAGATCCACTTCCATCGACTCCCCTCACAGACATTGTTGACCCGTTTATCCCTGATGCAAAGGAGCTTAAAACCATTGAACGGCTGGCAAAGGGCATTCATACATGGAAAACAACAAGGGAAAACGGTGGATGGTGGGAATGCGGAACATTTATTCCTGCTGGCAGGCAAACTGAAGATAAAGCGATAATACTGGCATATAACCTTGTTAAAGCAGCTGCAAAATATTCTGATGACAAGTACAAAGTCAATGTGTGGGGACTCGCCGGGACTATGTCAAATGAATCATCTTTTGACAGGTGTGCAGTTGGATATCATTTCAGGAAATGGGCAATTGATAAAAACTTAATCCAGCAAAGAAAAAGAACAATTTCATACGGTGAAAACGAACTAATGAATGCAATGACCAGCCCGAGGGCCAGAGGATGGTTTAAAACCACTGGAGTGGATGTTGGTTACTGCCAGCTCCTTACAAGATTCTATGATGGTGAAATAATTGACATGATGCAGGAATCAACCGGTGTAGATATCTGTGCACAGCAATTCAGATATCGTTCAGAGGTTCTTCACACAAAAAGACCATGGAAATGGTGGCGCGGATTTAAAGCCAAATGGTATGATGACAGAGTAACCAGAAGAGCTTTAGAATTCGGCGCAGTTGAAGATGAAATCTAAACACTCCATTTGGCATCTTATTAGTATTTTTACTCACTATCTGATATTTCTTTAAAAGTAATGAATGAGACAGGAAAAAAAGTAACAAAACGTGCAGGCATAGTTAGTGCGGGCACCCTCTTGTCAAGAATTCTCGGACTTGTCAGAGAATCTGTAATTGCAGCGTGGTTTCCCAAAGAGGCAATAGATGCATACCAGATTGCATTTATGCTTCCAAACTCATTTAGAAGGCTTACGGCAGAAGGTTCATTCTCAATATCAGTCACAACAGTATTTAGTAAAATATGGCAAAATAATGACATTGAAAGATCCCGTGAATTCGCCTCAAGAGTTTACGGATTTTCAATACTGTTTTTAGCATTCCTGACTATCGCGGGTGTTTTCGGTGCAAAATGGCTGACTCTTATCGCCGGTCCGGGCTTTGCAGATAATCCCGAAAAATTTCAGCTTGCAATTAATTTAACAGGGGTAATGTTTCCTTATATTTTCTTCATAAGTTTAACAGCCCTTGCAATGGGACTCTTAAATTCTGCTGGAAAATTCTTTGCACCGGCTTTTGCACCTGTACTGTTAAACATCTCAATTATCGGAGCTGCTGTTGGCTTAACAGGTTTTATGCCACAACTTGGACTTAATCCTATCTTTGCACTGGCTGCAGGAATTATCATTGGAGGCATCGCCCAGCTTGCAATACAGCTTCCCTCTCTCAAGGGTGTAAATCTTCTGGTAATGCCAACTCTTAATTTTAAAGACAAGGGACTTTTAAGAGTTTTAAAACTGACAGGTCCTATGATAATTGGTGCTTCAGCCTATCAGCTGTTTGTAATAATGTCTTCAGCTTTTGCATCAACACTTGGTGATGGAGCAGTTACATATATTGCATTTGCTCAAAGGCTATTTGAACTGCCACTGGCTGTTCTTGTTATGGCAATTTCCACAGCTGCACTTCCAAGTCTTGCCGGTATGATTGGCCAAAACAGAGAGACTGATGCTGTTGCAATATGGAGTCAGGCTTTAAAGCTGGCACTTTTCGTTTCTACTCCTGCAATGGCGGCAATGATAGTGCTGGCTGAGCCGATTATCACTGTAATGTATCAACGAGGTCTTTTTAATCACCATGATGTACTTGAAACAGCTGGAGCATTAAGATGGCTTGCAGCAGGAACAGTGTCAGTTGCACTTTTAAGACAGACAACTCCATTTTTCTATGCACTCGAAAAAGTAAAAATTCCGGTAATTATGACCTTTGTAATGATCATCTCATATGGAGTCGCAGCCATGTTATTAAAAGATCGTTTTAAAGCACAGGGTCTATGTATGGCGGTAACAATTGCAGCAACAATTCAAGGAACAGCACTTTTTATCGCACTAAAAAAAGAGGTAAAGTCACTTCATATTCTCCCCGTAATAAAAAGCTGGCTAAAGATGGCGGCGGCGGCTATTCCCATGAGCGTTGCAATATGGGCCATTGCACTTCTTGGAAAATGGCAGGATGGCGGTAACAGTATCTTGAATATTTTTATACTTTTACTCTGTGTTGCAACAGGAGTAATCGCATACGCCGGTGCATCATATATTTTACAAATAGAAGAGATGAAAGAACTTTTTAACGCAGTTAAAAAGAGAGGTAAAAAATAATGAGAATAGTTGAAACATTATTTATCAATTCAACCGGAGATATAAACAAACTCCCTGAGGCATCATATCCTGAAATTGCTTTTGCCGGGCGCTCCAACGTTGGAAAATCAAGTCTGCTTAATGCACTTGCAAATCGAAAAGGGTTGTTTAAAGTAAGTTCCACCCCCGGAAGAACCAGAACTATCGTTCATGTACAAGCCCGTTTAGATAATGAAGAAACTTTTTATCTTGTAGATCTCCCCGGCTATGGATATGCAAAAGTATCAAGAGATGCTAAAGCCGCATGGGCAGAGTTTATGCATACATATCTTCAAGATCGCCCTACTCTTCACCTTGTTGTAATCCTGGTGGATATAAGAAGAGGCCCTGAAAATGAAGAGCTGGAGCTCATTGAATTCCTTCAAGAAGCTGAGGTTCCGGCACTATTGGTTGCAACCAAACTTGACCGGGTTCCTAACAGTAAACAACAATCAGTGTTAAACAAATTAAAAAAAGATACAGGTATCAATGTAATTGGAACAAGCGCAACTGATAAAAAGGGAATTGACGATCTCCTGAAAACAATTCTTTACCATTGTCATCTAAATTAAACTTATCACTTAAATGGAAGTGTTATTATAAATTTAGAGCCAATCCCGGGCTCAGATTCAACAATCATAGTACCGTTGTGATTTTCAGTTATAATAAAATACGAAACAGAAAGACCTAAACCTGTTCCCATATCTGTTGGTTTGGTTGTAAAAAACGGTTCAAAAACACGTTTTTTGACATCTTGCTCCATTCCAGGACCATTATCTTCAATCTCAATAACAATACTTCTGTTATCTCTGCTGCTTTTCAGCCTTAGAATAAATTGAGACTCATCGTTTTTACCATCCCGGCATCTATCAGTCTGCATTGCTTCTGCACCGTTTCTCAATATATTTAATAACACCTGCTGAATTTTTCCCGATTCACAAGAAACTAATTTAAGGTTTTCCTCATAATCTCTTAAGATATTAATCTTCTTGAAATCATGTTTTTTCTTTAAATTATAATCAGCCCCGGCCAACTCAACACACCGTTCTAAAAGCTCTTCCATGCAACATACCTTAAACCCGGAATCACTTTTTCGTGCAAAACTCAACATGTTAGAAACAATTGACGCAGCTCTTATACCTGTTTCATTAATACGATCGAGCATCTCAAAAATATTTCTCTGTTTGAGGTATTTTTTTAAAGATTTCAAATCAAGTCCACAGTTTAATGCTGCTTTAATATTTTCAGGATGTTCAAAATCTGTAAGTCTATTTCTCAAAACACTGGCAGTCTGCATCATTCCACCAAGTGGATTATTTATTTCATGAGCCATTCCAGCAGCCAGGCCTCCTACAGAAAGCATCTTTTCACTCTGCACCATCATCTCTTCAAGTCTTACTCTGTTTGTCACATCATCAATTCTTATAACAGCACCTTTAACCCCATTTGCAATTAAAGGAAACACAGTTACATCCTCATACTGCACCTCTCCATCAACATTTCTTAAACGACTTGAATTCAAACAGCTTTTACGTTCTTTAATTGTTTCCAAAACTGTATTCATCTCTATTTCAAAATCAGGATAGAGGGCAAGAAGTTTTTTTCCAACAGCATCGTTAGATGAAATACCGCTTATTTGACTTGCTCTCATATTCCACTGTGTTACTTTTCCTTCAGGATCAACACCAACTAAAACTGAAGGCATAGAATCAACAATATTGGCAAGATAATTTTTAAGATGTTTTATCTCGTCCTCTGCTCTTTTTTGAGGAGAAATATCTGTGTGTGTTCCAATAAATCTTTTTGGTGTCCCATCTTCAGTCCAATCTACAATTTTCCCCCTGCCATGAACCCACATCCAACTGCTGTCTTTTTTTAAAAACTGAAATTTTACACTAAAGGTATCCAGACATCCCGAAAGATAATTTTGGGTAATATTAAAAAGAGATTCCCAGTCATCAGGGTGAACTCTTTTTTTAAACTCTTCAAAAAGATGTGGAAAATCTCCAGGTTCATATCCTGCCATTGTAAAATAAAGGTTATCAAAATAAACTTCATTGGTTAAAAGATTCCAGTCCCAGATACCTTCATTTTTAATTTTCATTGCAAATTGAGCACGTTCATTTCCAGTTAAATTGTCAGATTGATTTTCCAGCATTTTAAACCTTTATTTATATTATTAAAATCAAATCGTAACACTATCCAATAACTTCCACAAATATAAAAATTAAAAAAAAATTAAAAAGTTCGCAAA
>JAFGVO010000190.1 GCA_016937935.1 Deltaproteobacteria bacterium
ATTTTACGGAGGTAAACAATATGTTCGCAGAAAATCTGGAAAACTTGTTTAAAGAGGCTACCGAAAAGGGGATGGAAAAGGGGATGGAAAAGGGGATGGAAAAGGGGATAGAAAAGGGGATAGAAAGTGAAAAAATCAAAACTGCCTCTGCCATGAAAAAAGAGGGAATATCTATTGAAATTATTGCCAGATGTACCGGTCTTGCCCCCGAGCAGATTGACAAACTATAAATTCCAGAAAACTTTTTATTTATCTATCCCAATTTACTACTCTGTTTTTATTTTTAATACGCCATTTTTAATTTGCAGGGCGCCTTTGGGGTTTTGATAGAGATGTGAAAGACTGATTACTCTTTTAAGAAGCTTATGACCATCTGTGCCTTCTGCAGGCTTTGGGAGTCCATAGGGTTTTCCATTTAAAATAACCGGAATTAAATGAACATTTTTTAAAGAATTTCCACTTTTGCTTTTTACAAAATCCAACTTTAAAATTGCAGTTTTTCCCCATAAATCATCACTTTTATCAAAGAGAAAATTGCCCAGACTGTAAACAGCCACCATGTTTTTAAAAATTTCCACACCTCCTAAAACATGCTGATGTGTTCCAATAAAAAGATTAGCCCCTGCATCGTCTAAGAGTGTCATGAGTTTTCGCTCACCGGTTGTTGCCTTTACTGAGTTTTCAGCACTGTAATGAAGAGTAACAACAACAAAATCGACCTCTTTTTTTACCTCTGCCACTTTACCCGGAAGATTTTTAATCAGATCATTTAAGGATGAATAGGCAACAAAGGCTGAACTGCTTTTAGAAACAAAATTGATAACAGTTGTAGCTGAAAAAAAAGCAACTTTAACGCCATTTTTCTCAATTATTACCGGTTTAAAAGCATCATCTCTGCTACTTGCGGTTCCAACTGACTGTAATCCTGCAGCTTTAAGACGTTCCATAGTCTCAATCATTGCATTGCTGCCCTGATCTTCAGAGTGATTATTAGCAGTTGAAAGAAGAGTAAACCCCGCATTTTTTAAAATAGCCGGTGCTTTTAAACGTGCATTAAAAGTCAGCAGATAAAGTCGCCTGTACCTTTTATCTTCATCTGTTAAACAGGTGCCTCTTTTAAGGGAACAAGGGAGTTTCAGATTACGCTTTCGTATCTCTGCTATTGGTGTCTCAAGATTTCCCAAAACAACATCACTGTCATTTAAAATACCGGAAACGTATCTAAATGGATCGTCCCCTCCGTAATCTCTTCCCGCACGTCCCAAAAAAACATCACCAACAGCCGCAAAAGAGATGGTCTGAGCAAACAACCCGACGCAAAACAGCTGTATCCCTGAAAATAGAATTAAACTTGAAAATCTGAAAATCATAGGCCAATCTTTATCACTAATTGCAAAAATGAAGCAAAATTTTAATATTTTAAATATTTTTAACGTTTATTGTTAGTCTGTACTAATTTTTTTACTTTAATACTTGATAATTCTGACAGCAAATATAAACAGTTATTCAATTTTGTTGCATCTTTAACCCTTTTGCAAAGTAAGAACCAATGAAAATACTAATAATCGTAATAATGGCAATGCTCACAGACAACTTTGTATTGTCTAAATTTTTGGGTATCTGCCCGTTTCTTGGGGTTTCAAAAAAAACAAGTACTGCCATGGGCATGAGTATGGCAGTTCTTTTTGTTATGCTTGTTGCCTCCCTTATGACCTTCAGCCTGAATAAATATGTACTTGTTCCTTATGATGTTTCATATCTTCAGACAATTGTATTTATTCTTGTAATCGCTTCTACTGTTCAGCTGACAGAGATGGCAATTCAGAAATTATCTCCTGCTCTTTATGATGCCCTTGGAATATTTCTGCCGCTGATTACTACAAACTGTGCTGTTTTAGGACTTGCGGTTTTAAATATCGACAAAGGTTACAACCTTATTGAAGTCATGTTTCACGCTCTTGGGGCAGCCGGCGGATTTGCCCTGGCACTTCTTCTATTTTCGGGACTGCGTGAAAAAATGGAAACATCAAACATTCCTGATGCTTTTAAAGGAGCTGCCATTGCGTTTATTACAGCTGGCATTCTCTCTTTGGCATTTATGGGTTTTTCAGGCCTTACACCTGCAAGCTAGGAGTTCTAAAAAATGTTATCAGCTTTTATAGTTCTTTTTAGTGTAGGTCTTGTAATGGCTGCACTTTTAACAGTGGGCAAAAAGGTTTTTGAAATTGAAAAAAATGAAAAACTTGAAGCCCTGATTGATATTATGCCCGGCGCAAACTGCGGAGGATGCGGATATCCCGGCTGCAGCGGATACGCCTCGGCTTTGTGCGAAGGACGTGCAAAGCCAAACCTCTGTCCTCCGGGAGGTGCAAATCTCGTACAGGCCATTGGTGAAGTTCTTGGAATTGAAGTTGAAGCAGGTGAAAAAATGGTTGCCCTTGTTGCCTGCGCCGGAGGTGATGAAGAGTCACCACTTAGAAATGAGTACTCGGGAATCAGTGACTGTAGGGCCGCTCACGCCTTAAACGGCGGTCCAAAATCCTGCACATTCGGATGCCTTGGGATGGGAAGCTGCATAACAGCATGCGCTTTTGACGCAATTAACAAAACATCAAACGGCCTTGTTGTTGTTGACAATGAAAAATGTACCGGGTGCAAGGCCTGTGTTGAAGCATGTCCTAGAGATGTAATAAAAATGGTTCCATACTCGGCAACAGTTCATGTTCTTTGCAACAATCCCCAAAAAGCAAAAGCTGTCAAGGCTGTCTGCACTGTGGGCTGTACTGGTTGCAAAATATGTACAAAGCAATCAAAGGCTCTGGTTGTTGATGACGCCCTTGCGGTAGTTGACCATTCAAATAACATTGAGATTTCAGCCGAGACTGCTCTTTCATGCCCTCAGGGTTCCATATTTGACGGCAGAAAATACTCTATTGTCGGCTGGGTTGAAGAAAAAAAAACAAGAGAAGATTTTGAAAAACGTAGCATCGAATTTAAAGAAGAAGATAAAAAACGCAAGGCAGAAGCCAGAGCCAAAGCCAAAGAAAAAGCTGACGCTGCACAAAAAGAGGGAGACAAACAATGAAAGCTCTGACTTTTTTTGGAGGAATTCACCCCGCATACAATAAAGAGAGAACAGCTTCTTTAAAAATCGAAGATATTGAAGCTCCTGACGAAATTATCATTCCTGTCTCCCAGCACATTGGCGCTCCATCTACACCATGCGTTGCAAAAGGGGACCCTGTCTTGATGGGACAGCTCATTGCTGCAAGCTCCGGTTTTGTCTCGGCAAATATTCACTCCTCCGTATCAGGAACAGTCAAGGCAATTGAACCAAGACCCGGCCAGATGGGTGTGGATGTACTGTCCATTATTATTGAAAACGACCACCAGTACACACAGGCTGAATTTAAACCTGTTGAAAACTGGGAAACAGCAGAGCCTAAAGAGCTTGTAAATAAAATTAATGAGTGCGGAATCGTGGGAATGGGAGGCGCTACTTTTCCTTCCCACGTAAAATTATCCCCTCCTCCGTCAAAACCAATTGGTACTGTTATTTTAAACGGCGCCGAGTGCGAGCCGTATTTGACTTCGGATCACAGGGTCATGGTTGAATACCCTCAAAAAGTTGTTTCGGGGCTTAAAATTATTTTAAAAATTCTGGGTGCAAAAACCGGCATAATTGGAATCGAAGAGAACAAGCCCGATGCAATCACTGCAATTGAAAAAGAGTGCAAAGGAACCGAAATTAAGGTTATTCCTTTACAGGTTAAATACCCCCAGGGCGGTGAGAAGCAGCTCATAAGCGCAATTCTCAATAAGGAAGTTCCCTCCGGAGGGCTGCCTATGGATGTTGGGGTTGTTGTTCAAAATACAGGAACAGCAATGGCAGTTTTTGATGCTGTAACATTTGGCAAACCACTTTTTGAAAGAGTTGTTACTGTAACTGGAAGCGCTGTTAAAAAACCTGGCAACTTTAATATTAAAATCGGCACACCGGTCAGTACTATTTTAGAAATCTGCGAAGCTGACACTGAAAATATGGGCAAGCTTGTATTTGGCGGGCCTATGATGGGATTTGCACAGCACAATAATGAGCCATCAGTAATTAAGGGTACAAGCGGAATACTCGCATTAGATAAAAAAACGTCAAAAATTGAAGAACCCCTGCCCTGCATCAGATGCGGTCGCTGCGTTACAGCATGCCCCATGAATCTTCTTCCGGCTCAGCTTGGTGCTTTCAGCGATAATAATATGTTTGATGAAACTGAAAAACTTGATGCAATGGACTGCATGGAGTGCGGCTCATGTGCCCACGAATGTCCTTCACAAATACCTCTGGTGCAGAAAATTCGACTGGCAAAATCCCAGATAATTTTAAAACACAAGAAAGAACAAGGGAAATAGACATGGCAAATAAACTCATAGTCTCGTCATCCCCTCACTCCCACAGCAAAACCACCACATCTAAAATCATGTGGACAGTTTTTGCATCACTTATTCCGGCGGCCGGATACTCGGTCTACCTGTTTGGAATACCCGCAATATCAGTTATTGTTTCTACAATAATTTTTAGTGTAGTCCTTGAAGAACTGGGAAATTATCTTCTTAAGAAGCGCTCCACCTTTAAAGATGGATCTGCTGCCCTCACAGGATTGCTTCTTGCACTTACGCTGCCACCGGGGGTGCCTTTATGGATCTGCTTCATAGGAGCATTTGTTTCAATAACTGTTGCCAAGACAGTTTTCGGAGGCCTTGGCCAGAACCCTTTTAACCCGGCACTTACAGGCAGGGTTTTTCTTTTGATTGCTTTTCCTGTTCCCCTTACAAGATGGCTTGTTCCCACGGGTACAGGAGATACACTTTTTGGACAGTCCGTTTCGGCCCTAAACAGCGTCGGCGCTGTAGTGCCGTTTGGTTCTCCTGATGTTGATGCTGTCACTGCCGCCACCCCTCTTGGACTTTTGGCTGAAGGGGGAAAAAAAGCAGTTGAGCTTTTAAGCCATAACAGCGACATTTTTATTGGACAGATGAACGGCTCACTTGGAGAGACTTCGGGAATTCTTCTTTTACTTGGTGGAGCATTTCTTATTTACAAAAAGATTATCAGCTGGCATATCCCTCTCTCTTTTCTTGGTGCAATGGCTGTTTTTGCGGGTATTACCAATATTATAAACCCTGACAAATATGCAGATATTCCATTTCATCTTTTTACCGGGGGAGCAATTATCGGTGCCTTTTTTATGGCTACCGACTATGTGACAAGCCCTACATTTTCAAAAGGAAAACTTATTTTTGGTGCGGGTGCGGGGCTTTTGACAATGATAATTCGCATTTACGGGGGGTATCCCGAAGGTGTATCATTTGCAATTCTGCTTATGAACGCCACGGTCCCTCTTATTGATGGAAACACAAAACCAAAAAAATTCGGTTTTAAAAAGATAGATAAAAACGGAGCGCAAAATGCCTGAATCCGTAAAGATGATTTTTATGATGACCCTGTTTTCCGGTCTTGCGGGTCTTGGTCTTGCAGCAATGGACAATGTTACCAAACCTTTGGCAGAACAGAACAACAGACTGTTTACCCTTAAGTCAATCAAGCTGGTAATGCCTAAAACTGATACTCCAGACCCTTGTAAAAAATATGACCCTGGCTTTGACAACCAGCCAGATAATGATGCAGTCTGCATAAACGGAACTACTGTTTACAGAGGCAGAGAGGGTGATAAAGTCACAGATATTGCGGTAATATCCATTGGAGACAACGCATTTTCGGGAACAATAAAAGTTCTTGTGGGGCTAAGGGTTGAAGATGAAATGCTCATGGGGCTAAAAGTTCTTCAGCATGCTGAAACCCCGGGACTTGGAACAAACATGACAAAATGCACCTTTCAGCAGCAGATGGTTGGTCATACTCCGACAGATATTAACTTTACTGTAAAAAAAGACGGCGGTGATATTGATCAGCTTAGCGGGGCCACAATAACTTCGAGAAGCATGTTAAACGCAATTACCAAAGCGCAGAATCTTTTAAAAGAGCATAAAGATGAAATTTTAAACGGATCACCGTTAAAAGAGGGAGAGAGCTGCAATGGCAAATAGAGCCACACCATTTGAGGATTTTATAAAGGGAATATGGAAAGAGAATCCCATATTAACACTGCTTTTAGGACTCTGCCCCACACTTGCGGTAACAAACTCCGCCTACAACGGTCTTGGAATGGGCGTTGCCACAGCGTTTGTGCTCATTGGTTCAAACTTCATGATTGCTCTTTTAAAATCAGTTATTCCTAAAAGCGTTAGAATCCCTCTTTACATTGTTGTAATAGCAACCTTTGTAACAATTGTTGACATGTTTCTTAAAGCATACATGTTTGAACTGTCACAGAGCCTTGGACTCTTTATTCCTCTTATTGTTGTTAACTGTATCATCCTTGGCAGAGCAGAAGCTTTTGCCTCCAAAAACACAGTTGGACGCTCTATTCTTGATGCTCTTGGAATGTCACTTGGTTTTATTCTGGCTCTTTTTGTTCTTGGAGCAATTAGAGAAATAATTGGCGCGGGAACTCTCACACTCTTTCAGCTTGGGGAGACAGAGATAAAATTTAATGTTCTTGGCTCAAACTATCCAGGTATTCTTGTTATGATTCTGCCCCCTGGAGCATTTTTAACTCTTGGATTTATGCTTGCAGGAAAAAACGCTATTCAAAAAAGAGTTGCCAAATAATCAGCGAAAATTCATCACAGACCAGACTTCGCTTCCGGTGTCATAAAAACCGCATGCAACCTTTGTGTAACTGGTACTTGACATATTGATGTAGTGGCCATGCTCCGAATATGGCTCTCCTGGGCCTTCATCCCACATCATCTGAATACAGCCCGAGATAATATCGTCTACAGAACCCCAGCCCGGACACTCATTTTGAGCATACTCATCGCAAGTTCCAAATGCCCCGTGCGCTATGCCGGAAATACTGTCACTTTTTGCCTCTCCATCAGCACAGCTCTCTTTATCACTCCATCTTTTTAACGGAGGAAGATCTTCAGTAGCCCTGAATTCATTTATTCGATCGACACAATCAACTCGTGCCTCTGCATAAATATCATCTGATTTATCATTGGAACATGCAAAAAATATCAAAATAAATCCTAAAAAACTCAGATTTGAGATTTTTTTTTGTAATGTCATTCTCTCCTCCATATGGTTAGTTGGCAAAGTTATTTTACCATAAATAATTTACAATAAATAATTTATTTTTTTGACACCAGCAGCCTTGTAAATGTGTCCTGTTTACAGAACTCATAATTTTGTGAGAATTTAAATTGAATTTATTAAGGAGAAGATATGTTAGACACAAATTTAAAACACATTACAACTGATGAAGAGTTTAAAAGCGTAATTGAAGAGAACGAAAACGTAATGATCTGCTGCGGCAGAATGGGACCAATGTGTCTGCCTGTTTATGATGTCATGGAAAATTTTGAATCAAGATATCCCGATGTGACATTCAGAGATATGGCTTTTGATGAACCCGTTGGTCACAATATTAGAGATCTTGAAGAGGTTCAGTCTTTTATGGGACTTCCTTTTACGGTCTATTTTAAAAACGGAAAAGTGGTTGAAGCAACAAGCAGTGTTCAAAACAAGGCTCAAGTGGCAGAGATTATTAAAAATAAATTTGGTAAATGAGAGAATAATTTATCTTATTAAGGTGGTAAAATATGGACAGCAGATATGATGTAATTATTTTGGGTGCAGGTCCTGCAGGATTGACTGCGGGAATATATCTGGCCCGCTCAAAAGTTAAAACCTTAATAATTGATGAGGGAACCCCCGGTGGTCAGGTTATCATGAGTCACATGATTGCCAATTATCCGGGGGTTGAAGAGACAAGCGGTCATGCACTCTCACGAACAATGCTGAAACAGGCTAAAAGCTTTGGGTGCGATGTGATTACTCAATCTAAAATCCTCCATATGGATCTTGAATCATCTCCCAAAAGATTTAACGTTGACTTTGAAGGAGAATTTCTTGCTGATGCTGTTATTCTTGCAACCGGCGGAGTCCCTAGAACCCTTGGGATTGAATCGGAAGAGAAATTTAAAGGCCATGGAATATCATACTGCGCCACATGTGACGGAGAGTTTTTTACAGATAAAGAGATTGTGGCTGTCGGCGGTGGAAATTCTGCCCTTGAAGAGTCATTGTCACTTTCTAAATACGCATCCAAAGTTACAATTATTCATGAGTTTAACGAATTTCAGGCTCACCCTTTTGTTGTTGATGAAGTAAAAAAGAATCCTAAGATTGAACTTCTTTTAAATCAGAAAATAACCAATTTTGAAGGTACTGATGTTGAGGGTGATAACAAATTTGAAGCTGTTATTTCAACAGATAAAGAGAGCGGCAAAGAAAACAGAACCAAAGCTGCCGGCTGTTTTATCTTTATTGGCTATGTTCCCAACACTGGCACTTTTAAAGACAGTATTAAACTTAACAGTCGAGGGGAAATATTGACAGATGAAGACCTTAAGACAAATGTGGAAGGTGTTTTTGCGGCAGGTGACAGCAGACAGAAAAAATATCGTCAGATTACAACCGCAGTTGCAGACGGTACAGTTTCGGCTCTCAGTGCAATTGAATATCTATCATCTATTAAAAAATAAAAATA
The DNA here is from genome assembly GCA_016937935.1 of Deltaproteobacteria bacterium. GTDB lineage: Bacteria > Myxococcota_A > Polyangia > JAAYKL01 > JAAYKL01 > JAFGVO01. The sequence continues at coordinate 8,673 of JAFGVO010000190.1, forward strand.
TCAGGACTGCTCATGAAGAGCTTTTTTAGCAGAATTTAAAATTGAAAAAGCCAACGGGTCGCCGGGCTTAACCTCTAAACATGACTGTGCAAGATCAATTGCAGCATTGTAATCCATTCTCATCTGAAGAGCTATTGAAGCCTTTTTAATCTGGATATTATAAAAATTATTCAGCTGAAAATTATTCCAGACCTTCTCCCTGATATCCCTTCTCAATTTTGGATTCAGAAGTTTTTTACCTGCATCTTCAATAAGTTCTTTAATTTCATGAAGAGCCCTCTCCTGCTCACTTGTAAGATCTTTATAAGAATTAAAACTGAACGTTTCAAGACTGGCTGCAATTCTCTTTTTAATATCTTTTTCGATTGTAACCGCATGAACCGAGAGAATATCAAATTCATTTTTATGCTTTAAGTGGGCAAGGTAGTTAACAAGCTCATCATTGGGGATATCAGCACTTCCTTCGGGGTTAAAATTAGTCAAAGTGAAAATGTTCTTTTTTAAAAGCCAGTAAATAAGCCGTCTTGATGTGGCATGACCAAGACTTGAAATGGACATCACATATCTTACCAGCACAGGTTCATTTATAAACGACTTGACAAACTCCTTTTCGGCTCCGGTCAGACCCATTGAAGCCAGCTCTTTTCCAGCACTGCTGTTGACGCTCATATACAGTGACATTTTATCGTGAAGTTCATTTTTCTGATCCTCGGTCAAAGGAATTTCACGCCAGATAAATTTTTCTTTTTTATGTTCAAATGTCTCTTTGGGAAGAAGGGAGCACCTTGCAATATTATCAGGAAAAACTGTCTCTGATTTTGAATGAATAGCCGCCTCCTGCCATGTTTTAACATCTTCAATAATAGTTCGTCCCCTGTGATAGACAAGTTCACCCAGTTCGGTTTTTGAAAAACGGCCTGCCATTGCAAGAGCTTTAACAGGATGAATATTTTTTTCACTGCTAATAATTTTAGAATAGTTCTCATGAACTTCGTCAGAGATTTTACCGCTATTTAAAAGAAGTGCTCCATACTCATGCTCCGCAAGTGTTGATTGAACACCAACTGGTTCGCCCTTTGAAAAATGAATAATCACCTGACTGTTTTCCCTGTGAAATGCCACCTGCCCGGAAAATTTACTTTTTATGGCATCATCAATACTTTTTTCAGGTGGACGGCTGTCAAAAGCGTGTGATGGCTGCTCCCCTTCAAAATCATCCACATTTTGTTTTTGATAAACCTGTTGAACACTTTCATTTGTGGCATCCATCCGCGGATACAGGTCGGGAATTTTTGAATTTATCTCTTCAATTACATCCCTTGAAAACTCAATCACATGTGCAATTTCAAGGGCATCAAGTCTGGACTGAACTTCATCCCTCGAAGCATGAATATCTTCAGCAAGTCTTTCAACAGAGCTCCTGCCATCGATATGAGTTAAGATTTCCACAGTAAGCGGATCAAATGAGAATCGTGTAGTGTCAATGCTATCGCAAATTTTTGGAATAAACTCTTTTTTCATAGATACCCCCCATCTACAAAATACAATTTAAATTACCTGTTAAATAAATATAATCTTAAAACAGCCGTTTTGCAAATGCTTTCACTCTTTCAGCTCTTTCAGTCTTTCAGGACGGAGGCTTTTTTCATACTTTTCAGGACGGAGGCTTTTTTATGTTTATCTGGTTTTCAGTTTTGAGGCGAAGAGGAAAAAGAGGGCGCAGAGAAGATAGCCTATGGCGAAATCTGTGCCTGCGGCAAATCCTATGGAGTATGTTCCTCCTGCGGGGCTTAGTGTACCTCCGTGAATAAATCCAAAAAAAGAAAGTACTGCACCCGCCCCCATCCAGTAAGCGGCTTTTTTAAGCTGTCTGTCAATTAGCATTACCGATGCCGCAGACCATAAGATTGATGTAATCATAAAGCCCTGAGATAGAGCCAGCAGCCCATCTAAATGAATCCCGCTTAATTCAAAGGCGTTTTTATTGGCGAGAACATCTGCTCCAAGATTCATATCTCCAGATGCAATTGATGCTGCTCCGAGGGTCTGTGTTAAAATCAATACACCAAAAGCACCAATAGCCGGAAAAAGCCCGATTGCCACTGCGGGAGCATGCTCTTTTTTAACAGTCTGAAAAGCCTGTGCCGTGATAATAATACCAATCCACAAAACAATTGCCATTCCGGCCTCTATCGGGATAATTGCA
>JAFGVO010000191.1 GCA_016937935.1 Deltaproteobacteria bacterium
CCCACAAACCTTGGGGTATCAAGACACCAAAAGTGTTTTTTAAAGCGCACATCAGGCGGATTAGCCTGCAACGCAATTAGCTCTTATCAACTTTGGGTATTTGTGATGAAAAAAATGATGCACAATCATTGTTTGAAAAAGGTACGCAGCAGTTTGAAGACAAACAATATGAGGATGCTGCTGAATCATTTTTTAAAGCTTATAATTTACAGCCTACATGGAAGCTTCTTTTTAATATTGGACAATCTTTGGCTGCCGATAAACAGTACGGTCGCGCACTTGAAATATTTGAAAAATACCTTGCACAGGCCGGAGATGATGTTTCTGTTGAACGCATGGACTGGGTTCGAAGTGAGATGACCCGACTTAGGGATGTGGTTGGTTCTGTTAAAATTGTTACTCCCGATGAATGCAAAAATGACGGGTGTATTGTTAAAATAGATGGTCGGGAGCGGGGAGTGACCCCTCTTCCCGGCATGTTGAAAATCGGGTTCGGTATTGAACATGTTATTACCTTGGAAAAAAATGAGAAAACCGTGTTGAATGAAAAAATTCTCGTCTCTGCGGGTGATACTATTATTGTGCAGCAAAAAAATAATACTTCTATTTTGGGACCTCCTGAACCTGCTCTCTCTGAAAAAACAGCTACAGACTCAACACCTTCCCCTGATGCCAGATTAACAAAAGCGGGCTGGATAACAACGGGAATTGGAGCCGCAATCTTAATTGGCGGAGGTGTTGCTGGAATCATCGCCTTTTCTAAAAACAGTGCACTTAAAGATAGCAAGGAGTGTAACTCCACTGCCTGTGGTGAATCAGAATACTCAACCCTTGATGCACGAGATACAGCTGCTACTATTTCCACTGTTTTAATGAGCACTGGCGGGGCAGTTGCAATAGCTGGTGTTTTAATGATTATACTTGGAGAAAAAAAGAGAAACGAAAAAATCACTGTTCAGCCTGTCATACAAAATCATCTGACCGGAGCAATGATAACGGGGAGATTTTAAAATGGCTTTACATAAAAAATTCTTATTCTCAATTATATCAGTTTCAATGATCACAGTTTCAGGTTGCGGTCTCATGATGGACGATTATGATCGTGTTGGCAGCATTTATGATGATTCTGACGATACTTCACAAACGGATAGTGAAACTGATGACAGTTCCGGTTCTGACAGTGGAGATACAGAAAATTCAACTGATGATACAAGCAGTTATACAGGCGACAGCGATACTTCAGTTGATAAAATTCCCTCCTTTACAGTAGACGGGCCTGATAATATCACTGAAGGAGTTGAACTGAAACTTGCAATAACCGGAATGTCAAAGGGAGTTGTTTATACCGTAGAAGATACCCCGGCGTCATCAGCGTTTGATGGAAAAACAGGCATATTTACATGGACACCCACCTATTCACAGACAAACAAAGAAACCGGCGAAAAAACTGTTTCTATTACATTTACAGGAACAAGCACCATCGATCCCTCAAAAACACGTAGTATTGTTGTAAAGATTACTGTTTACAATGACGAAGATTTTGACTCTGTTGCAGATGTTAATGATAACTGCCCTGACATAGCAAATGCAAAACAGTTTGATTATGACGAAGATGGATACGGTTTCATTTGTGATCCTTTTGTAAAGTTGCCCGTTAATGAAATTAACCCTGAAGGTTTACCGTATCTGGGAACTGATTATTTACAGTTTATAATGGATTCATCTGATTCTTCAGCAGCCATTATGCTTAAAGGCGGAACTGAAAACAGAGTATTGACATTATCTGACTCAGGCGCGTTTTTGACCGGACAAACAGACGTTCCAACGTATGATTTTGAATCATCCGAACCCCAAATTTTTAATGACGACAGCGCCTGGTTTTACAAAGAAGAAACCACAGAAGAATATTCTCTCGCCCGCGCTTCTGAAGATACCTTTAGCCTGCCTTATTCTCAGACAATTTTAGGATTGCACCAGGGAGCGGATGGTGGAGTAATTATAAATATGCCAGAGGGACGGCTTGACAGATGGTATGGTGACGAACAGACAACCCTGCTTGATTCCCGGCTGGACATTCAGATCATTGAACGTGAAGAACAAATATATGTGTTGGCAAAAAGTGATACAGAAACTGTACTGTACTACTATGCAAAAAACGGAACTCTGGTCAGTTTACTTGATGAATATGATAAAATTTTGGAGCTCCCAACTCCCGGAGGATCCTTTATTGATGACAACCCGACTGATTTATATGTAGCTGGACTTGACACTACAAATTCCCAAGTAAGAATCCACAGATTTCAGAACGGTAAATTGCAAACAAGCAACAGCGTCACCGGAGTAACAACCCTCGACAGCATACAATTTATACCCGTACGTCGTGAGGAGATACGAGAGACCTATCTGCAGGACTACGATCAGAAATTATGGGTTGTTATCAATGATTATCTTATTGGAAGTATCTCGTATAAAATCAACACATCCTTAATAGCTGATACACTTACAGACTCTCCGTCCCGGATATTTGCTGCAGGCCTTGATCAAAGATTTATTACAGCAGACACCAAAGTATACTGGAAATACAAATCTGAACCGGCATCACAGGTTGCTGACGATACCAATTTAAATATTGATAATGCAGATGTTTCCATGACCGGACATCTGGGATGGGTATCTATTGCAACATCTACTGTTGACGGTTCAAAAACAGCAGTTGTTAATCAGCTTTACAAAGAGACTCTGTATTCTGAAACACTCCCGGTAACAGACTCTACTGCAATCTATCGAAGCCCCGCATGGGTTGCCTCTGACGGGGTTGTCTGGGGAAATGTCTCGACTGCCAGTGAAAATTATCTGTTTTCATTCAATGAAGGAACTCTTGAACAAAAAGAAGCAGGAACAAGTCAAGGCGGCGACATTCAATTATTAAAAGAAAGTGGCGGTTCCGGTATTCTTTATTATCCATATTCTGATAACCCACTCTATACTTTGCAGAACCTTACTCTTACAAAACAAATAACTCCCATTGCAGGAAGCTATATAACCGTTGTAAAACCGGAAGCACCAACTGATGCTAATTATACATGGGCAATTTATACAACTTCTACCAAATACTCTCTCTCAACATTAAAGAACGGAACTTTAAACGAAGTAATGACAGACATTGCCAGTGTACCTAAAACATATCGAGACAGCATAAATGATACACTTTATATCTTTTACGAAAACCAGTATGGATGGAACATTGCCCAGTTAAATAATGGATCTGCCGTAAACCTCCAGACAGCTCTGGATGACAAACCCGACTGGATAAACCGTTTTGAAAAAGAACATGACATGGTGTTGTACAAAAAATCCGGCAACTATTACATTGTCCCTTTAAGTGATACCAGCATGGATGCACCAATATTTTGGAGTAATAAAGAAATTTCCTTTTTCAAACAGGGTGGAAGAGCACTTAACCTGTTTAAAATTGAGTTTGAACAACAAGACAGCCTAATACCCATGGCAGCAATATGTTCAACTGGCACAGATACCATTATATGTTCTGATGCCCCGCCAGGAGATTATAACAGACTAAGCCTGTCTACCCACGATAATAAATACCGCTTTATTATGGACATGATTGAATCTGATGACGTCTTTTTTTATAGGTCGATGGACTCACAGCTTCCTCCTCCTGATGATTGTCTGGTTGAATCGTCCAAACCAATGTGTTCCTCTGCACGAATTAACGCATGTGTTTGTGCTCAAGACTCAAGCTGCTGCACAACATTCTGGAGTGCATCGTGCGCTGAAAAAGCAGCCGATCCTTCCTGCGGAAGCTAAAATCCCTTATATTGCCAATGTTAATGAATACCATTACCATCCCGTTTTTAAACATTAAGCCCGGTCATTATTTTTTAAATTGACTGTGCTCCTGGGCCATGATATCAAATTTTGGTGTAAAAATTCAACATTGGTTAAATTTAACATTCATTAAAATTTAAATGGTTTAAAAATTAACAAAAAGCTCCGCAATTTTTTCATATGAACAACAAATCAGATTAAAATCAATAATTACATTCAAATATAAAATAACGTTTATTTTAAACCTTTATAAGGAGAAACAAAAACATCATGTCGTTAATTAAAATTTATTTTTCAAAGAGCCTGTTGCTCCGGTCCCTGATTCTCATGGGTCTCTCTCTGCTCACGCTGGCCTGCAGCAGCAGCGGGACTAACACAAAAGATGAAGAGACTGACAGCAATATCCAATCCACAGATGATACTGGAATTGACACTGATAAAGGCTCAGACTCTGCGGATACAACGGACACTGCTTCTGACTCAACCAGCACAACAGACTCTGACACAACGGATTCGGACACAACTGACTCTGACACAACGGATTCGGACACTGGCACTGATACGGGCACTGATACTGGCACAGATATACCTGATCTGTCTCACTGGGCTCTGGTAGTAAACAGTGAAGGAAGTATCAGCATTCTTGACACCACAACCAATGTAATGCAGGGGCCTTTCCTTAATGGCCAGCTTGGCGCTCCAGACGACACCCTTTTAGATGCCGTTGTCACCCAGGACGGAAAGACTGCTCTGATCAGCAGCTTCGGCACAAATCGCATCTTCTTTGTTGACCTGTCAGACCTCACCGCACCTAAAGTGCTTGGAAAAGTCGAAATTGAAATGTACTCTGAAGACATCGCCTTGTCGGCCGACGGTCGTTTCGCAATTGTAACTGATGGCGGCTTCAACACGGGAATCTCAACTATTGATGTGGAGAACCGAAAAGTCGTGCAGAATTTCAGAAAAGCGGACATTTACGCCAATGCTGTTGAAGTTGCATCCGACGGAACTGTGATTGTCGTTGAATATTATAATGGAAAAATCAGCACACTCCTTCTGGATGACACTGGACATCTGACCTACAAGAACACGTACGAAGTTTTCATATCCCAAAACGGTGACGCCGACACTGCACAGGATACCGACAGCGGTAACAGAACTATTCATCCTGTAAATGTGGCTCTCTCCCCGGACGGTGAGACTCTCCTGATCGGAGATGTTGACGCATATAATGAAATACAGGATACAGATTCTGACACAGCCAGTGCCGATTTTACGAAATACGGAATTGCGGTTTTCCGCCACACTGCACCAGGTGAACTCACCTTCACCGGCATCATCACCGAACTCACCAGAGCGGCCCAGTCCATTGCGTTCAACAAAGACGGGTCTCAGGCCTGGATACTTGGAAACAACGGCAACGATCGAAATATCGATGAGATTCCCCTTCCTGATACAGACAGCGATACGGACACACCGCCAGGAACCACTCTTCCACAAAGTGAAATGGATTCGCTGATACGCCTTGATATTTCAGCCACAGGTGTTGTTACCGTAAACCCAGGGGGCACCGCTGACTTGAACCGTTTTACATCTTCACAGCTGTTTGGTGTGGACAATCTGGTCGTCAAAAATCAGACAGCATACGCCAGCTACTCCACACAAAGCTTCCAGGCGACCCTGGGGTATACCGGGCAAAATGTAGTAACACAGATTGATCTCAACACCCTGCTGGTAACCCGTATTGGCGCCGATGGCCATGTTACAGGACTTGCGCTGATACCCGCAAGAACAGAGGAAATAATAATCCCTTCCGGGGATGCATCCTGTGAAGGATTCTGTGGAACGTGGAACAAAAACCAGCAGTGCTTCTGCGACGAGGTCTGCGGGTTTTGGGAAGATTGCTGTGACGACTATCAGGATCTCTGTCTGGGCTGCGATTCAACTGCCTGCGCTGTCAACCAGACCTGCATCAACACGGCCGCGGGCATCTATGAGTGTGGCTGCATCACCGGGTACACCGATGATGGAGAGGGCAACTGCATCGATATTGATGAGTGTACCGAAGGGCTGGATAACTGCGCTGACAGTGCTGTTTGCTCCAATTATAACGGCGGATTCCAATGCGATTGTGATCCCGATTTAGTTCCAGACGGTATGAACGGCTGCGAATGTCCCTCTGGTTCATGGGATGATGGATCCGGGCTCTGCACTGACGTGGACGAATGCGAAGAAGGAATAGATTCCTGCGGACATATGGCAACCTGCGTTAACAACGATAACGGATACCAGTGCACCTGTGAGCTTCCAATGGAACTGGACAGTGCTGCAAACGGCTGCCGCTGCCCTCTCGGATTTGAGGAAACCGAACCGGGAGTTTGTGAGGACATGGACGAATGTCTCCTTGGTCTTGAAAACTGCGACCCTCTGGTTGAGTGTATAAACACTGAAGGAAGCTACAGCTGCGAATCCTGCCCGGCGGGGTACAATGATCTCTACAACGATGGAACCTACTGCCTGGACATCGATGAGTGTGTTGACAATACCAATAACTGCTACGACCCAGCCGGCTGTACAAATACAGACGGCAGCTTTACCTGTGAATGCCCCCAGGGTACCGAGGGTGATGGAGTCACCTGCACAGTGATCTAACCCTGCCCCTTTAAATCTGTTTTAAAAATTAATTATCTTAAAATAATAAAGTGCATATGCGGATGCTGCGGCGAGTATTAGGGCTGCGGTTATCACGATTGTTTTTTTTGAGGAGCTTTTTTCTGTTTTATCTTCAATGTTATTGTTTTCGTTTTCATGGGTTCCGGCGATAAGTGACAAGGTAAATCTGTCTTCTGGTTCATCATCGATAATTTTTTCAGGCTTTTCATTTTTATTAGCTGTATTATTAAAAAGTTTTAACGCCTCAAGTTTTTTGTTTCCTCTGTCGGCTTTTTCTTCAGCCAGCTCATCAGATAAATTTGTCTGTAAAAACTGAGCAAAGTTAATCTCTGATACCAGAAGTTCAGTTATTCTAAGGTAGTCTTCAATGGCATTAATAAATTCCCGGCCTGTTGAAAATCTTCTGTCCGGTTCTTTTGCGAGGGCTTTTCGCAAAATTGCATCAAGCATTTCAAACTCGGGGAAACCCCTGTCTGCAAGAGGGGGAATATCTGCTTCAATAACTTTTTTAAAAGTTTCGTCATGATCCTTCGTTTTATAAAGACGCCTTCCGTTTAAAAGTTCCCATAATAAAATTCCCACAGAAAACAGATCCGAGCGCCTGTCAATATCCTGACCCTGGGCGTGTTCCGGGGACATGTATGAAATTTTACCTTTAATATGACTATCATCTAAAGAGTGATCTTTTGGTGAATGATCTTTTGGTGAAAACTCTTTAAAGGATGCCCTTGCAATTCCAAAGTCACAAAGCTTAACAGCACCCTGTGACGAGATGAGAACATTTGTGGGAGAGACATCTCTGTGAATAATATTTAAAGGTGTTCCGTTTTCACTTGCAAATCTGTGTGCATAATCAAGACCTTTTAATGTTTCAATAATAATAAAAAGTATAAATTCGAGAGGAAGAGGTGTCTGTTTTTTTGTTAAAATGTAGAGCAGCTTATTAAGATCTACACCCTCGATGTATTCCATCGAAATATAATACTGATTATCAATTTTACCAAGTTCGTATGTTTCAACAACATTTTTAGAACTTAAATTTGCACAGATCTTGGCTTCGTTTATGAGCATATCTCCAAAGTCGACATTGGTGTTAAGATCGGGAAGAATCTTTTTAATTGCCACAACCCTTACAGCATCAAACTCATTTTTCGTTACCCCTAAAAAGATTTCTGCCATTCCACCTTTGCCGATTTTATCAAAGAGTGTGTAAGGGCCAAAAGGTTCAATACCGTTTTCAGTTGACATCACTGTACCTCACTGAAGCCAGGATTATCATCAGCAATACTATCCTCAGCCATATTATCATTGTCGATCATGTCTGTAATATCAAAAAAATCCGGAACGTCACCATCCATCTTTATTTCGATGGTGCCCTCTTCTCCGCCCCGCTCAAGAATAATTCTGGCAAGCGGTGCTTCCAATAATTTTGATATTGTTCTGCGCATGGGTCTGGCACCAAGCTCAACATCATAACCTCCGCACTCAACAAGGTAATCTATTACAGCATCATCTATTAAAATATTAATATTCTTCTCATTTTTAATCTGTCTTGAGAGATTATCAAGCATGAGTTTTGCAATCATGGCAACATCATCACTGGTTAACGTGCTAAAAACAAGAGGTTCATCAATTCTGTTCCACAGCTCGGGAGGAAGTGCAGCCCTTGCAGCACTGAATATTTTATTATTTAAATCATCATTTATCATATTAGTGTCTGCCGGCTGCTCCGCACCGAACCCGACTCTCTTTTGGGGGCCTTCAACTCGCCTTAAATCTGACCCTAGATTACTTGTCATTATTATGACCGTATTTGTAAAATCGATTGTCTTGCCTTTGCCGTCAGTCATTCTGCCATCATCAAGAACCTGTAAAAGTGACTGGACAACATCAAGATGAGCCTTTTCAATTTCATCTAAAAGAATAAGTGCGTATGGTCGTTTTTTAACAGCATCAGTAAGCTGGCCCCCGTCTTCGTGTCCCACATATCCCGGAGGTGCGCCCAAAAGTCTTGCAACAGCGTGAGCTTCAGAAAATTCGGACATATCCAGTCTTATCATCGCTTTTTCATCACCAAACAGAAGTTTTGTAAGAGCTTTGGCAGTTTCGGTTTTTCCAACTCCGGTGGGTCCCAAAAAGAGAAATGACCCGATTGGCCTTCCGCTTCGAAACCCTGCCGCATTTCTCCTCAATGTTTCTCCAAGAGCGGTAAGAACATGAGTGTGTCCGATAATGCTCTGTTTAAGTGTAGTTTCAAGATTGAGAAGTTTGCTTGTATCACTCTGCTCCAGACGCTCACGAGGTATTCCTGTTCTTGAAGCCACGACCCCGGCAATATCTTTAACAGTAACTGTATCATTATCATTCCGTTTTACTTTGGCTCCGGCAAGATCAATCAGAGATATTGCAATATCGGGAAGTGCGGAATCTGACATATATCTTGAAGAGAGTTTTACAGCATAGGTAATTGTCTCATCGGGAATTAAAACGTTATGATGCAATGCATACTCTTTAGAAACATATTTGAGAATATCAATTGACTCTTCAATGGAGGGCTCTTTTACCTCAACAGGAGTTACAAGCCTTGCAAGTGATGCTTCAAAATGCCGGGCAAAATGTTCAGGAGTTGTACAAAAAACTGAAGGCAGCGCCCCTTTTTCCATTGCCTCTTTTAATTCTGCAATACCATCTTTTGCGTCCTGATTTGACAGGAGATTTTCCACATCATCAAAAAAGAGAAGAATCTGTCCCTCCGATTTTTGAAGCTCTTTAATAATCCCGGAAACTTTTTCACCAAGCTCTCCCCTGAGACTTGTACCCCCTAAAAGGTTTCCAACTGTCACTTCAATTACAGTATTAAAATCAAGCCCCGGAATATTATTATTAGCCAGCTCACAGGCGAGACCTTCAATAATAGCGGTTTTGCCAACTCCTGCAGGTCCTGTGAGACAGGGAGTATTTGCCCGTTTTTTTCCTAAGATATCCCCAATAAAATCCATCTCAAGAGTTCTTCCAACAATGGGCTTCAAATCACCTTTCAAATATTCCAGAGTAAGGTTTCTTCCTAAAGAAAAAATAATGGGAAACTCTTTGGCAGTGAGCAATGTACCGGTATTTATATTTTTTATTTTTCTGTCTTCAACCGGGTTATTTACAGTGATCTCTTTTGGAGTAATCCTGGAAACCAGAGTTTTTTTCTGCATCTCTTCAATCTGCTTGCCAACGTTGCCCATGGTGTAGGATTTTTTAGTTTTAGATGAAGCAAGTCTTTTAGGTATCTCTTTTTTTATCAGTTTTGATTGTGATTTTTGAGAATTAAAACCATAGGGCCTTGTGGGTGCATCCTGAAAATTTGCAATACCGAGCTGCTCCCCTTTTTGGCTCTGCTGCTCCCTTGTAAAGCCGGACATCATGTTGTGCATGGCCGTATTTCTAATTATATCATTGTTAAAACCTAGCTCAGAAAGAATTATATAACCCTGGCATTCTGACACAGTTGCTATTGCTGCAAGGAGATGAATATCCGACATTCCGGCCACTTTAAAAGATGAGGCAATCTGCTCGGCCTTATTGTAGACCCTGCTGAATATCTCTTTAGGTTCTTTTACAGAGTCCCTCAGTTTTCCCCTTAATGCAGTTTCTGTAAGACCCTTCATTGTGAGAGTTTTAGAGGCCACACTTTTCTGCGTGAGAATTGCAAGAAGCAGATGTCCCGTATGCATTTCGCAGTTATTTGCAACAGCATAATTATCAGCAAGGTTTAAAAGTTGTTGTGTCGTTTTATTGATGTTCATTTTTTCTCTTTAATTTCAAATGTTTACACTTTCTATGGGAGTATGCCATAATTGAACCCCATTGGGCAAATTTTAGGATAAATTATATTATTGCAATAAATGGTTATAATAATTATAGAAATGGGTGTCCGGGTGCGGATCTAACGTTTTTTTATGAATAATTAAGACCCCGGGCTGTTTAATAGTTAGTATTGATAATCAAATCAATAATACGATTGACTGGAGAGAATTTTAATGAATAGACGAGAATTTATTTCCGGGAGCATGGCCAGTGCGGGTCTGGGAGCTGTTATGGGATCATCATTTTTAACTTCATGTGCTCACCCTGCGGGGACCACAATTAAACCGTCACAAAGCGTTTCAGGAAACGGCGGATATTTCGAAACAAATTTTGGAATTTCTAAAGAGCTTATTTCAAAAGTTCTAAGAAAGAGTGTTGAGAGCGGAGGAGATTTCGGAGAGATTTTCTTTCAGCATAAAGTGTCTGATTTTGTGGGCTTTGAAGACGGTCAGGTCAACAGAGCTTATGCCCAGGTTGATTTAGGTGCAGGTATAAGGGTTTTAAAAGGTGAGCAGACCGGTTACGCTTTCACTGAAGAACTTACAGAAGAGTCACTTTTAAGAGCTGCAATAACAGCGTCAACAATTGCAGCCGGTAAAGCCAACGGAACAATAGCCTCCACGTTTAAAGAGGTTGAGGTAAAAAGATACTACCCTCAGAAGCCCCTGTGGATAGACATTGCCCCACAGGAAAAAATCAGAATTGCAGGTGCAGTTGGCAAAAAAATTCAGGATGCGGACAAAAGGGTTATCAAAGCAAGCACCTATTTTGGGGACAGTGACGAGGCTGTACTGATTGCAAATACAGAGGGAGTCTTTGCGGAGGATATGCGCCCCATGACAATAATGTACGCAAACTGTGCAGCCATGCAGGATGGCAAAATAGAATCAAACGGTTTTTCCAGAAGTGCAAGGCGTGGAGTTGATCTTTACACTGAAGAACTCATGACACATATCGCTGATGAGGCCGTTAAAAGAACCATGATTCTTTTTGATGCAACTGTTCCACCCGCTGGTGAGATGGAAGTTGTTCTGGCTCCCGCATCTTCAGGAATTTTACTGCATGAGGCCATGGGGCATGGTTTTGAGGCTGACTTTAACCGTAAAAAGACCTCAATTTTTTCATCAATGATGAATCAGAAGGTTGCAGAAAATTTTGTTACAATTGCAGATACAGGCCTTGAAGAGAACGCCAGAGGTGCCCTTAATGTTGATGATGAAGGGGTTCCGGCACAGAATACTGTTCTTGTGCAAAATGGAAAACTTGTATCTTACCTTCACGACAGAATCAGTTCAAAATATTACAAAGTTCCTCCCACAGGCAACGGCAGGAGAGAGGACTTCAGATGTACTCCAATGCCAAGAATGCGTGTTACAACAATGGAAAACGGACCCCACACCCATGATGATATTATCAGCTCAGTAAAGAAAGGACTTTACGCTGTTGATTTTTCAAATGGTGAGGTGGCAATCGGTGCTGGTGATTACAGCTTTTACGTTAAAACCGGTTATCTCATTGAGAACGGAAAGCTCACCGCACCTGTTAAAGATGTAAACCTGATTGGAAACGGACCTGACACTTTGAGCAAAATTGTTATGGTTGGCAATGATAAAGAGATTGATTTAGGAACCTGGACCTGCGGTAAAGACGGCCAGTCTGTACCCGTGGGGCTTGGACTTCCAACAATCAAAGTATCATCCATAACAGTTGGAGGGGTAAACTGATGAGTAATTTATCTAACGAGCAAATAGGACAGATGATAATTGACGGGGCAAAAAAACGGGGAATTAAAGACTCCAAAGCTGTTGTTGGCGAATCGAGAAGTGTTTCTGTAATTTTCAGAAAAGGTATTCCCGACAAGGTTGAAGACTCTTCGAGGCGTTCAGTTTCTGTAACTCTTTATGACAATGGAAAATACAGTTCCAGCACCTCAAATGATTTTAGAAAAGAGGCTCTTGAATCGTTTCTTGACAGCGCGGTTGCCATGACAAAAGCAATGGTGCCAGACCCTTTTAGAGAAATTACCGACCCGAAGCTTTATGAAGGACGGGAGGATATCGATCTTGAACTTTATGATGAGAATGTTGAAAAATTTACTGGCTCCATGCGTAATGAAGCGGCCCTTGAAGCTGAGCAGGCCGCTTTAAGTGCTGCCGGAGACAAAGCACTATCCGCAGAGTCATCAATGGAAACCAGCATTGGAAGTTCTTATAAAATTCATTCAAACGGATTTTCAGGCAAGGAAAAGGGGTCACAAATCTGGCTCTATACGGAGATCTCTTTAAAAGATGAGGGCAACAAGCGCCCAAGCGGATGGGAAATTAGCGGGGGTCGTTTTGTAACAGAGCTGGGATCTCCAAAAGATGTTGGCATAGGAGCTGTCAAACAGGCATCTTTAAAACTTGGAACTCAAAAAATTTCCACTCGCAAATGTCCAATGATTGTTGAAAACCGCACAGCAGGCAGATTGCTAGGCGGACTCCTTGGGGCAACAAGCGGAAGAGCTCTTCAGCAGAAATCATCCTTTCTTGACGGTATGAAAGACAAGACGGCGGGCTCATCACTTTTAACAATTACAGATTCTCCGTTTATCAAGAGAGGTCTCGGTTCAAGACTTTATGACTCCGAAGGAATATCAGCCAGACCAATGGCTGTATTTGAAAACGGAGTTTTTAAAAACTTTTATGTAGACACATACTACGCAAAAAAACTGCAGGTTCCGCCAACTTTCGGCGGATCCTCAAATCTCATTTTTACTCCGGGGCAAAAAAGCCTTGAGGAACTTGCAGCAGAGATAAATAACGGCATTCTTGTAAGAGGTTTTATCGGAGGCAACACCAATGGAACAACAGGAGATTTTTCATTAGGTGTTTATGGTACACTTATCGAAAACGGGGTAATTACAACTCCTGTTTCAGAACTTAATATTTCGGGAAATCATAAAGAACTCTGGCATAAGCTGGCAGCTGTGGGCAATGACCCCTGGAAGCTGAGTTCAAAACAGATACCCTCACTAGTTTTTGATGAGATTCAATTCAGCGGCAACTAATTATTTTTATTTAATCACTACTACATAATTCGTAAATATTTTAAGGAGATTTAATGAGCGCTACAGATTACACATTAGAACTTGAAACAGCTGTTGAAGCGGTAAAGCAGGCTGCAATTGTCTGTCAGGCTGTACAAAAAGATATTAAAAATGATGTTCTTGAAAAAGACGACAAAAGCCCTGTAACTGTTGCGGACTTTGCAAGTCAGGCTATTGTATGTAAAATTATTGGTGACAAATTCAAAAATGATCCCGTTATTGGCGAAGAGGGTTCACAGGAGCTTCGACTTGAAAAAAACAGCGCTCTTTTAAACTCCCTTGTTGAGAGAGTAAACTCGGTAGTAACCGGTGCCCCTGCGGAAGATATTTTAGGATGGATAGACAGGGGCGGCCAAAAAGAGTACACCGAAAGATTCTGGACACTTGATCCCATAGACGGCACAAAAGGTTTTTTAAGGGGAGATCAGTACGCAATCTCTTTAGCCCTAATTGTAAAAGGCGAGATGGTTGCAGGGGCTCTTTGCACACCAAATCTGCATGTTGATTTAAATGACGAGACCAGCAAAAAAGGCGTTGTCCTTTACGCACAAAAAGGCGGAGGAACTTACAGAACAACCCTTGATAATGACGCACCTCAAAAAGTTACTGTAAGTGAAGTTGCAAAAAGCAGCGACATAAGAGTGTGCGAGTCTGTAGAAAAGGCTCACTCCTCCCACGACGACTCATTTAAAATTGCAAGCGCTCTAAAGATAACCGCAAACCCCGTAAGAATAGACAGCCAGGCAAAATACGCAACCGTAGCTACCGGCCAGTCTGATGCATATTTAAGGCTCCCAAGAGATGGGAAATACAGAGAGAAAATATGGGATCACGCAGGTGGCGTAATAACCGTAACCGAAGCAGGTGGAGAAGTTACAGATGTATTTGGCAAACCCCTGGATTTTTCTAAAGGCTATAGACTGGAAGAAAACACAGGAGTAATTGTCTCAAACAAAAAAGTTCACAAAATGATAATAGATACAATTGCCGAGCTGAACA
>JAFGVO010000192.1 GCA_016937935.1 Deltaproteobacteria bacterium
GCTGCTCATAATTTTCAGCAAGAATTTCAGCAGCCCTCTGACGCATTTCACTTTTTTCAAGAAGTCTCTCAAATGCCTCCTGGGTTTTAAGATTATCAGGGTCTCTCTGTATTACCAGCTGATAGTAATCCATGGCATCTTCAAAATTACCAAGTCGCTTTTCTGCTATTTCACCAATTTTGTATTGAAGAGAAATTGCCTCCTGTTCATCAACTCTCTGAAGATGATCAAGATACAGTTCTGAAAGGTCCTTCCATTTTCCAGCTTCCTCATACAGTGAAACAAGAGCCCTGTAGGCCTCATCATTTTCACCATCCATCTCAAGAACCTCTTTGTAAGCCTCAATAGAATTCTCAACATCATGCTGAATTTCATAAAGTACAAAACAGATCTTTAACTGAAGTTCCAGCAGACCGCCGGTGTATGCATCTTTCTCTTTGGCATTATAAAACAGAAGAAGAAGCTCATCCCATTTTTCCATTGCAGTGTAGTATTGATCAAGGGCATTAAATGATTCAACCGCATCTGGACTCTCATTTAATATATATTCATGAAAAGGTTCCGCTTTTTCCTGGTCTCCAATTTCATTGCCATAAAGTTCAGCAAGTTTTTTAGCGAGTTCAAGTCTGGTGCTCTCTTCTATAGATTCATTATTATATGCATCTGTTAAATACTGTCCTCCATCATCCAGCGCATCAAGACGGTGAGACAGGGTTAACAGCTTATCCCAAAGGTCCATTTCGTTTGGAGCCTCTTTAATTGTATTTCCAAGAGTTTCAAATGAGAGTCTCTCATCATTTAATTTTTCGCCATATAGATCCGCGAGCCTGACATTAAGCTCTATCCGCTCAATGCCCATGGGGGTATTCTCAATTAAAATACTTAAAACCCAGGCCAGTCTTCTCCAGTCTTCATTTTCCTTTAAAAATGGCTGAAGAATTTTTGCCACATTAAATTGAAATTTCTCATCTCTTAAAAATTCATCAAGAGCCTCTATGGATTCATCTCTTCCACTTCCTGAGTCAAGTATCTCCTGATAAAGCTCAATTGCCCGTTGTTTGTTTTCAAGATTATTTCTGTAAATTCGAGCCAGCTGAAATGTTTTTTCAACCCAGTCTTCATCTCCTTGCGCAAGGAGATCCTTCTGGGCTTCTATAACAGATGCAAGTTCTTCAAACTTCTCAAGAAGCTGATAGATTCGTTCAAGAGAATTTAAAACTTCAATATCATCAGGAGATTCACTTAAAAGTGCTCTGTAGTTTTCAGCTGCTTTTTCAGGATTATCCATTCCATCTTCATACATGGAGGCCATATCCATTATAAGATTTTTTTTCTCTTCATTATCTGCAGCTTTGGCAATTCTTAATGTGAATATATTTTCAAGTTCATCCCACTGGGATGTAGTTCGATAAATTGAGTCCAGTGCAAGAAGTGCTGTCTCATCTTCCTGATTTTCCTCAAGAACCTCTTTGTACTGTTTTATTGCATCTTCAACATTTCCAAGCTTCTCAAGAGAGAGACTTGCAATATGGCTTTCGAGTTTAGCACGGTCAGCACCATCAAACTGCTCAATATTCTGTTTATATAAATCAACAAGTCGATCAAATGCGTGTGCCTGTTCTGCGGACTCTTCAAGTGTCTGCATCACGGATTCATCATTGGGCATTTCCGCAAAGGCTCTCGCAGCCCATCGATATGCCTGTTCCCTGTTATTTAATTTGTCAACAGCCAGTTCCCTCAATTCGTCAATTAATAAAAATCTTTCATCTTTATCTTCTGTAGATTCAAGAACAACTTCAAGGACTCCAGAGAGACGGCTCCACTTTTCAGTATTTTTATAAATAGGAACAAGAGCATTTGCAGCATCTTTATTATCAGGCTCAACTGTTAAAACTCTCTCATAATGTCTTACAGCTCTATCGGGCTGGCCTATCTGCCGGTTATAAATATCTGCGCACCTGAAAGATAACATCTTTTTAGTTTCATCATCTTTTACTCTGTCAGCAGCAATACCTAAAACTTCAACAAGTGACTCGTAATCACCTGCGCCTGAAAAAAGCTTCTCAAGTGCATCCCAGTCCTCTGATTCCTGATAAGCCTCTTTTAAAGAGCGCATTGCCTTCGAATTTCCAGGCTCAACATCAAGGAGTTCTTTCCATACTTCGGCTGCTTTTACAGGATCTTTGACCCTGTCTTTATAAACAGTTCCAAGCTTTGTTAAAAGAGCAACCTTTTCGTTTTCTGCAGCATTGTCAATCAGAGTTCTTAAAACTTTTCCAAGTGCATCCCAGTCTTTTTCACGTTCTGCAAGTTTTTCAATATTATCGAGAGCATTGTCATTTTGAGGATTTGCCTCATAAACACTCCACCAAATAGCTATGGCTTCCTGTCTCTCATTCAATTTCTCAGCTGTAAGAACCGCCATCTGTTCAAGAATATCAGCCTTCGAATCCTCGTCGGCAAGCTCAAGTTCTTTTTTAAGAAGATCCTGAAGAGGTTTCCAGGCACGCCTTTTTTCATAAATTTCTTTTAAAGCGGTAATGGCTTTTATGTCGTCGGCTTTTAATTCAATAATTGCTTCAAGTGGTTCAACAGCTTTATTAAAATTATTAAATTTATCAATCCATAGAGATGCAATTTTATTTAATAGAGAAACTTTGATTTCATCATCTTCAACTATTTCAATTCTACGGGATAAAACTTTTATAAGATCATTCCACCTGCCTGATTCCTCATAGGCATCCTGCAGTTTCTCAATGGCATCAATGTTGTCCGGATCAAGAGCAAGTATTGTGTTGTAAACTTTGATAACCATCATCTCCAGAGAGAGTTCATCCCTGTAGATTTCAACCATCTCATTGTATAAGGCTATTTTATCATCAACCTGACTGTCATCAAGTTCATCGGCTTCAGATTTGAGAAGTTCAATAAGATTATTCCATTTGCCTGCCTGACGGTACAGTCTTAAAAGCTCATCTATAGCCTCACGGTTCCCTTTGTCTTTTCGGAGAACTTTTTTCCAGGCATCAATTGCCTTTTCAACATTTCCACCGTCTGATGCGGAGAGTTTTGCAATCTCTCTTGTCAGAGGCTCCTTAAAATCGGGGTCATCAGAAAATCTTACTGCATTTTCAAACACTCTTAAAAGAAGAAGGTTATCATTTTTTGCGGCACAATATTTTCTATAAAATTCAATCATTCCAGGATGTGCAGGTGCAAGTTTTGAAAGCCTTTTAAAATATTTTTCAGCAGATTCAAGATCTTCACGAAAGCGCCAGTGCACCATACCGATCTGCATACATGCAGCTATCTCATCTTCGGGCTTTAACTTTCCATGAAGAGTATCTTCGTAAAGAGCAACAAGGGAATCCCAGTCCTCCTTTTTTTCATAGTAATCCACAAGAAAATGAAGAGCTTTTTTATGACCCGGTTCGTAATCCAGAACTTCAGCATAACAGAGGGCGGCAGAATCCACATCTTCAAGTCTGAAGCCGTAAGTATACCCGGCTGCAAGATACATGGAAATTCGTTCTCTTTTTCCTTTTCTTGTTTTTGCAAGATTTTCGTAGAGATCTGCCAGCTCTGTCCAGTTTGAAGAGTCTTCCAGAATACGTTCATAAAGTCTGGCAGCCTTATGGTGAAGTGGATCAGCAGTCATGGCATCTTTTAAAAGAGGTTCAATATCAATGTTCTGAGGATCATTTTTATAAAGTCGTTCTGCGGCACTGTAAAGCATATGAGCTTTTAAAGAGTTGTCAGTGGCTGATTCAGCCTGCTCTTTAAACGTTTTTGCAATCTCCTCATATCTTTCACGTTCAGCTTTCATAAGTTCAATTTTCTCTTCAACGTCTTCAAGAGTATCATCCAGTTTCAAAGCACGTTCGAGAGAGACAATGGCTGCTGACTGGTCAAAAAGATCTTCGTCAAGAATAGTTGCCTGCAATATTAATAGCGCAACCTCATCAGCTGTATCATCAGTCAATACCAGTTCAAGCTCTATTAGGGCATTGGCTGCTTTGTATCTGCCGCTATTCTGCAGTCTCAGCATTCCCTCGTGGAGTTCGGATTTAATCTCCGAAATATGTTCCTCAACACCATCTTCAGAGACAAGCTCTTCCAGTCTGGAAATAACTTCAGTGTTGGATGGATCGTGTTCTAGTAAAGAAACTAACTCTTTAGTGCGCTCTCTCATAAAATTTGCCCTCAGCCTTCGTATTTATCCCGCAGAAACTCACAATACATGCAAGATTTGTGTCTGCATCGGGAAGAGACCATTTAAATAAAAATGGACCGGTTAACTTACGTAATAGCAGTCTAAAATCATATTGGTAAAAAGGCAAGCAGGTATATTTATATAACTAAAAATATTCCATGAACAAATTTGCAGTATATTTAAAACTTCGTTGCCAAAACTTCTTTTATAGATATAGTTAAAACGAAAAATGGAGCAACAGGATATAAAAAACAGAGTTGTAGGAAAATATGAACTTCTCAACGAAATAGGTCGAGGAGGAATGGCTACTGTTTACAAGGCAGTTGACCAGTCATTACAGCGAACTGTTGCAGTTAAAATTCTTCATCCGCATCTTGTTACAAACAAAGAGGCCCGCGCCAGATTTGAAAGAGAAGCAAGGTCTGTTGCCAAACTTAAGCATACATCTATCGTTGAAGTATACGACTACTCCGAAACTGAACTTGGGGAGGTTTTTCTTGTAATGGAGCTTATCGACGGGATAACGCTAAGGGAATTTCTTGATTCCCGTGAAAGTCGTCCCATAATGTCTGAAGCTGCAGCGCTTATTGCACGAAAAGTTTTTATTGCTCTTCAGATAGCCCATAACGAAGGAATAGTTCACAGAGATGTAAAACCCGAAAATATCTTAATTGATAAAAATGGTAATATTAAACTGTCAGATTTTGGAATTGCCTATCTTGCAGGAATTGGACAGATGACAACAACGGGCCAGATACTTGGTTCCCCTGCCTACATGTCCCCCGAACAGATAGAGAGTTCTATTATAGATTCAAGAGCTGATATTTTTTCTACTGGAACCATTCTTTACGAAATGACTGTAGGAAAACTTCCGTTTACCGGAAACTCCCCACACCAGATTATAAAACGTGTGGTTGAAGGGTATTATGACAATCCCCTCAGTATAAATCCCTCTGTTGGAGATGGTGTTTCCTCCATAATTGTTAAATGTCTTCAAATTAAACAGGAACTCCGTTATGGAAGTGCAACAGAGGCTGCGGAAATACTTCAGAAGGAACTTGTAAAATCAGGTATTACGGATTTTGATCAAGAGCAGCAAAAATGTTTAAAAGATATTGATTCCTGGGAAAATAATATTAAACCCCAGATTATCGAAAACAGTCTTAAATCAGGATACAGTGCCAGAAGCAGTCATCATCTTCCAGAGGCAATGAATCATTTAAACCGTGTACTCGCTCTTGATCCGGGAAATGAAAAAGCACTTGAAATAGTTAATATTCTATCAAAAAAACGAAAATTCAAACGAAATATCGAACGTGCGGCAACATTTTTATCCATAACTTTAATTTTATTTGCACTTGTTTTTGCAGTAGTTAACTCCATCATTAATTCAAAACAGGACAAAGCTTCCATTTCTGAGAATAATATTTATGAATCTAAAGAGCTTGATGACTTCAGCATCAATTTGAAAAAAACTGAAGATTTGACAAAAGAATCAACAGGTAAAAAAATAATTATTATCGATAAAAATAATCTTGATAATACTGATGAAAACAAAAAAGAATTGTCTGCTCCCAAAAAAATTCACCGAGTATTAAGAAGACCTGTTAAAATTACAAAAAGAGAGGTGATTTTTGTTCCACTTCCCATGAATGTTATTGTTGATATTGATAATAAAGAGAGATTCACTTATAAAATAAGTGATCGCTCAAAAGTTCTTGCAACTGGCAGACATACAGTTACATTTATTCCAGCTGATAACAGGATGGAGCCCTTAAAAAAAGAGTTTCAGCTTACAGAATCCGAAGACCCGTTCACCTTAAAAGCCAGACTAAACTGGAAACCGGGTATTATTAATATTACCAGCAATACCTCGGCACTGGTTTCAATAAACGGAAGAGAAGTAGGGAAGACAAATTCACCTATTACACTGAGGGTTACAAAAGGCCCCACTGAAAATCTCTTAATACTAATAAGTTCTAAAGGTTATAATCCCATACAAAAACAGATAAAAGTCACAGCAGGCGAGACAACTCAGACTGTTGTAAATCTCAAAAAAGAGTCCTGATATTTAAATAATACTTCTTCCTGATCTTTCAAATATAGTAAGTATTGTCCAGGCGGCGGAACTTGTGAACAAATATAGAATAACTGCTGCACAGATACCTGCAGCACGCCATTTTTTTCTTGAAAGAAGCTGTACAGCAATAAACAGAATAAGTCCTGTAAAAAAAAGAATTATGAGTTTTGATTCAAGCAAGGGGAGTAAGAGCATATCAAGGTGGCCATTACTAAACTTTATCTGAAAACCCATACCAACTGACAATCCTGTAAATCCATAAATAAAACTGGCAATATCCATTCCAAGATTACCAGGTGAAGTTTTAACGGATGTCATTCCTGCAATACCGGTAATCAGGCCGAAAATTGCAATTCCAATTCCTAAAAAGCCTAAAAAACCTGGGATAAAACAAAATCCGGTGCCAACAACTGTTAAAACCATGGCAAGAGTATTCAAAACCTTATCTCCCTTAATTAAATGCTAAAAAATATTTTAGCTGTTGGCAATACTTAAACCAAACGGGCGATATGTTCAATAATGTTTTAAAAAAACAAAAATAGTATTCCAAAGCTGACCCCTCACACAGTTGACCGGCATAGTCTTGCCAGTTATGCCACTTTTTTAGCCTCAAAGTCCAACCGATCCAGGACGGAGGCCCACGTGCATGTGGATAAAGTTTAATAATTTCAGTATATTATATTGTTTCATGTTTATTGTGCTTTAGACTTTTCTAACTGGTACAGATTTTGCTTTTATGTCTTCCTGAACAAATTTTATCATTTTTA
>JAFGVO010000193.1 GCA_016937935.1 Deltaproteobacteria bacterium
CTCAATCCTGAATTAGTAATATTGGCAATTGATGGATATCATTAAAACCAGGTAATGATTATAATTTTTAAGTTCAGATACTGGAGAAATTTTTATTTTTTATGCATTATACTTTATAGGTAATTTTAATTATGAAAAAACATTTTCTAAATTTTTTTAAATATATTCTTCTGACAATCTTTTTACCATTCATTATGGGTAATGTTTTATTTGTGCCTCAATCGTATGAAAAAGATTCCTCGGTTGTTATAATCAATAAAAGGACTCAAATTAAATCAGCCCCTTCAAAAAAATCAAAATTACGGGGCATTGCAGTTAAAGGTTCTAGGCTGCCTATCCTTGAAACAAGTGAAGGTGATGGCTGTAATGGTTATCAATGGTACAAAGTGTATGAGGATTCCTGGATTTGTGGTCGTAATGTTGAACTTTCTGATTTAATGCCCCAGGGAGATCAATTTCCTGTTGTTGAAGGTGATAATGTCTCTCCATGGCCTTATGCGTTTGTTAAAGAACAGGCTATAGAATATAAATGGGCTAAAGAGGGCTGGCTTGAGGAAATTCGAGAAATTTTTACCGGTTTCGGATTTGCAGTGCAAAAAATAATTTCTATTGATGGACAAAAATATTATAAAACCCCGGAAGATAAAATTATTCCGACTTATGCAGCGAGATATACCACCAGAATCAGTAAATTTGCAGGTATTGAACTTGAAAATGGTAAGCCTTTTCCTGTTGGCTGGATTATTTCAAATACCGCCTGGGCCTATAATAAGCCTGTAAATGATAATAAAAGCAGGATTAGGCAATTTGTCCGGTTTGATTCATTTACAGTAGAAGATACTGTTAAAACAGGTAAACAGACATTTTATAAAACAGCAAAAGGTGAATGGCTGTCAAAAAACGATGTAAGGGTTTCCTCAATAATTAAGCGTCCTGAAACTATTTTGCCAAATCAGAAGTGGATTGATGTTGATACTAATAATCAAATAGCTACCGCATATATTGGTGATAAACCTGTATATTCCACTTTAGTTTCGACAGGTAGAAAAGGTCCGTCACATACAAAAACAGGTCTGTTTAATATATGGGTAAAGGTTGCGGCAATTGCAATGGATAATACGGATGAACAGGAAGACATTGATACTGATTTAGGATTAGATACAGATTCACAAACAAAAGAGAAAAAACTTTATTCATTACAGGATGTTCCATGGTCTCAGTTTTTTAATGAAAATTATGCTATACATGCTGTATACTGGCACAACGGATTTGGTAACAGGAAGAGTCACGGTTGTATAAACATGTCTCCTCTTGACGCCAGATGGTTTTATAATTGGACAGAACCTCATCTTCCTGATGGATGGTGGTCAATTTATACTATGGAAAATGAGAAAGGGACTGCTGTTTTAGTGAGATAAAATGACTGATAAAATCTTTTTTATTTTTTTAATTATTATTTCTTTAAATGGGTGTTCAGATAACAGCCATTCCCATAATAATGATATGCAAAAAAAAATAGATAAAATTGACAAGAATATCATTAGTAATGCAAATGGTGCAAAATTTATAATTGCAGAAGTGAATGGCAATCCAGTATATAAAGATGAAATAACCTCAATCATAAAACAAAATCCTGAATTAAACATTGATGATGCATTAGATCGCTCAATTAATAATACACTCCTATTGCAGGCTGCAAAAAAAAGTGGATTAATACAAATGGCTGATATTGAGAGTGAAACTCAAAAACAGCTTGCTATGATTTTTTTAACCGAAACTGCAGAGAACTTTAATTTGAACGATATTTCTGATGAACTGGTAGAAAAACAGTTTAAGGATAAAAATTATATTTATAATCATGAGACTTTAAGATCCGTAACAAATGCTCTTATTACTGTAAAAAAAAATATAAGAGATTCTGATGAAGCTGAATCTATTGCAAATGAAATTTTTAATGAGGTTAAAGACATTAAATCTGAAGATGAATTCAGAAAAGTTATCAATTTATTCAATAAAAAATATGAAAAAATCAAAACTGAAACTCTCCCACCTTTTGAAGCATCTTCCAATCGATTTATGAAGCCCTTTGTTGATGCGACATTTGCCGTTAAATATCCTTTACAAAAGGTATCTAAGCCAGTTGAAACAAAATATGGCTGGCATATTATTTTTATAGTAGATGAAATTCCCCCTAAACATCTTAATAAAACTGATGCCTTTATTGAAATAAGAAAGTCATTAATAAAGTCTGAACGAACAAAATATATGAAGAAAATGATTGACGATATATATGAGCAAAGTAATCCGTTTATATATGATCAAAAACTTAAAATGTATTAAGCTGCAGGATATTCTTTGAGTAATTTAAACTATAAAAAAACTTCCAGAGATATGGACCCATCGGTTTTTGCAGAAATTTTGAGTTCTATTTCTGAGGTATGCCCCGGGTTTGAAGCTGCAATTTTTTATGATCAGGAAGGTGAAGCTATTGATTATTTTTCATTTCTCGATCCTTTTGACACACGCTTAATTGCCGCTCATTTAGGAGTTTTAGCCTCCTCTTTTAATAGAAGTGCAGATAAATTAAATCTTAAAGATATTCATATTATAGAAATTTCTTCAGAAAAAAAGGACAGCATAACTGTATTGATGGGAGATAACCTGTTTATATCAGTTATGGTGAAAGCCGGTTTTTTAAATAGGACAATTCATCGAAAAATTAAAAATATTATTTTAAAAATAAAAGAGGAAATCGCTCTATAATTATTTAGTCGCTATCTTCTTCAAATCCTACCGCAATTGAAATTATCATCATTACAAGAAGATATAGCCATGTTATCATTATATACCTAAAATCTTTTGCATAATCTTGATCCAGAGAACCTGCTGCTCCAAAAATCTGGAATATATTGTCAAAATTTTCACCACCCAGGGAGATCAATTGGGAAATTGAAATATAAGCAATAACTCCTGAAAACAGCATTCTGGCCATATTCCACCCAAAAGAGTCTTTAAAAAACCAGGCTAATATAAAGTTAATTGAATATACAACTACTGCACCCCATAGCCAGTTTCGAACAGATGAGATCTCTTCAAAAGAAACGTTAGGTGTATTCTCACCCATAAAATAGAGCCCAATAGCTCCTATGGGAAAAATTAAAATTAATGGAATTTTATTGGATAATTTCAAAGTTAATGCTCATTGTGAAAAAATTTATCTCTTTTAAATACATATAATCTAATTCTTGCTCTTGTTTCGCAATATTGATAATAGTTGCATCAAATTAATTGCTTTATAAAATAAGCGCAACAATAATAAAATGTATATATCAGTATGAATAATAATCTGCCAGTAACAAATGTTCTTTTAAAGAAGAGCCTTAAAAGTGAACTTGTCAAGTTGCTTATATGGTCCATATTTTCCCTGATTATAGGCTTTTTGCTTATTTTTATTTTTTTAAAACCCACGGGCGGTTCCGTTAATAGTTTAGTTGTACAAACAGATGCAGATAAAGATGTTGATAATTTATCATTGGATGCTCCTATTTCTGATAGTCCAATTTTAAAAGTAGAAGATTCTAATAAAGTTGAAGATATTAAAGTTTCAGAAAATTCTTTGAACACTAAAGAAAAAGCTATGGTGCCACCAGGTGACCTGCCTTCAAATCTTCATCAAACCCAGTCTCCGTATATTTTAATGTGCTGGGATAAAAGCGGACTGGAACACGATTCAAGTCAGTGTGATGAACTTGCTGATATTCAGGCATTGTTTGATGAACGTCTCTATGTTGTAAGAAAATGTATTGATGAAGAGTCTTCCACTGATGCATACGGGAAATTATCAGTTGCTGCAGAGATTGATTTTGAGCATTTGAGCATAAGTTTTTGGAATGGAGCATCATCAGAAATTTCAAAAGCAGATGACGTAATTACATGCCTTAGAGATAAATTATCAGGATTCCCGTTAAATAAAATTGACCATGATTTCAGCCGATATCGAATATTTTTTACACTTAAAGCTGGTATTGAAACAGAGAAATTAAATAATGAAAATACCGTGGAAATTTCTGATAAACCAGTTGAAGCAAGGGGCGGAAAAATTGTCCCGGTTATAAAAGATAAGGTTAGAGTCAGAAAAAGTCCGGTTACAGGTGAAATTATTGGAAAAATAAGTGCCCCAAACAGTGTCAGTCTTTTAAAACAGGATGGTGAATGGTGTAATATTATTACTCCAAATAATAATGAAGGCTGGATAATCTGTACTGCGCTGGAGATTAAATAATCTATATTTCTTTAGTTGTTTAAAATGGTTACAGGTTTGAATAATGGCCTCCGTCCTCTTTTAACTTCCAATATTATCTGTTTTTTTGAAAATAATTATGTTGTTATCAATAAAGATAGGATTGGAGTTAAAAATATTTCCTAAAAAGCTAAATGTCTCTTTTGAATAAAACGATACATGGGTTGGATCTTTTATGTAGTGCCAGTTTAAAAAATCCATATTTTCGGGGATTAAAGAGGTCATTATTCCCAGGATTCCCGGATTATTAAGCATTTCAAAGAGTTTTATAAATTCCATTTTAGGTGTGAACATATGTTCTGCTACTTCAGATAAAGTTATGAAATCATATTTATTTTCCAGTAATAACTGATTGTTAAAATAAAAGGGATCAAAGGCCTTCATTTTGTGGCCTACTTCTTCAAACATGAGATGAAGTGTGGGTCCACTTCCACAACCATAATCCAATCCGGAACTCTGTTTCTTTAATAAATTGTTTACAGGTTGAAAAAGCCTGCCTAGAAATTTTCTGTAATCCATGTCATCAGGGCTGTTCCGGTGAAAACTATAGTGCGATTTTTCCAGCTCCGGAGTTAAATGAAACTCTTTTGGAACATGAATAAAATTGCAATCTTCACATTTTAAATAATCTCTTTTTAAATCTTTTTTATACAAATGGTATTTAAGCGAGTCACATACCGGGCATAAGATATTCGGGTTGAAATTCATAATTTAAAGGTATTTCAACTTTTTATTATTATTAACACTTATTAAAACTTCTTTTTTTTCCCGCTTTTTTTAAGTGCGGCATGAATTGTCTGCTCAAAATCAGGAGTAATAACCAGAACTTTGCGATCGTAACCTGGATGAATAATTTCAACTTTTGCAGGGAGTTTTGAAGATTTGACATGAAGTGGTCTATCTTCAGCAAGTTCACCATTCCATAATATAGTTGAATTCTCGGGTGTTACATCTACCCAGATAGTTATAGTACTCGCTGCCTGTTTATAACCTTTTTCAATTTTTCTTTCCGTATTGCTGTTGTAGATGTTAAAATTGTTGTCGTCTGTGCTGTTATTTTCTACAGGGACACTAAACAGTGCACTTGTTTTTATGAGGTACCCCGCTCCGGCGATTAACCCTAAAAATAAAAAAATTGGAAACCATTGAAAATGAACTCTTAAACGTTTTGTCCTGGGCGGCCCAACATATGGTGAACCGGCGCCTCCTTTTTTATAAGTGCTATAAGGGTTGCTGTTTGAGATGTCATATGGGGTAACACGTTCTCTGCTTTTTCCTTTTGATGGAGGAGATGAATATTGAGCAACCGGTCGTGCTTTAGGTCTTAAACTTGCGGTATCAAAATTATTGACATCAACATTAAATGAGTCAGAACCGGTGATTGGTGACGGCATAAATGAAGGTACCCCAACATCAGTTTTACACTCTCTGCCATGCTGGGGCATATGGCCTACTGCTGCTGCGGTCAGATAGGTTATAAATTCATCTGCACTCTGAAACCTGTCATCAGGTTCTTTTGCAAGGGCTATCAGGCAAAGTTTTGCCATTTCGTTTGAAATTGAGGGATTGATTTTTTGAGGATCAGGAACAGGTTTTGTTGCAGTATTAAGCATTATCTCTTGAGGGTTTTCACCTCTAAAAGGCTGCATACCTGTTAACATTTCAAATAAAAGAACTCCAACTGCAAAAAGATCCGCTCTTGTATCCGCTTCCTGCCTGCCAGTAAGAGTTTCAGGGGCCATATATCCTGGTGTTCCCATTACAACACCGTGTTCTGTTTTAAATCTGCCGGAGCTTTTTCTTCTCCCATTAACGGATAAATTGGCGTTATTTAATATTATTGTGTCAGCACGTTCTTTAGCTATTTTGGCAATTCCAAAATCCAGCACCTTAACTATTCTTTGACCGCTCTCTGTTTTAGCGAGAAAGATGTTTTCGGGTTTAAGATCCCTGTGAATAATATTTCTTTTATGTGCCCTTTCAAGGCCACTTAAAATCTGGTCAACTATTTCAACTGTTTGTGACTGTTTTAAAACCCGTTTTCTGTCAAGAAGGTCCGCCAGAGATTCACCTTCTAAATATTCCATTACAAAAAATGGACGTCCGTCGGGTGTTAATCCAAAATCCGAAACCTCCACAACATTCTGATGCTTTATACTTGCAGAACTTTTAGCCTCAATTTTAAAGCGATCAATCATTGAAGGGTCGTCAGCTTCGATGGGGTGGAGAACCTTAATTGCAACCTTCATTTCGAGATCCATATGAATGCCCTCGTAGACAACACCCATACCACCTTCGCCAATCTGTTTGCGAATTAAATACTTACCTTCAAGAGTATCGCCTATTTTTAATTTAACAGTCACAATTATTATTATTTAACTGTTTATTTAATAAAAAAGCAATTATGTTATTATTATTTTTTTTTAATTTGAGTGGAGAAATATTATGGCAACATCAAAATTTTCAGTAAGTAGAAATAGCTATAAATTAAGAGATGGGGACCTTTTAATTTTGGGATGGTTTGACAATAAAACACCTTTATTTGATAAAAAATATCTGCCTGAGGATTATTTAAAAATATCTCCTCCTGATAAAAATGATATTGATAGAAATGGTCTGGTTTTAAACTCTTTGGTAACTGCCAATAATATTAAATCTGCAATATTCACAATCAATTTCAGCAAATTTAAAAACAGGAATGATACAAGCCTGTTTAAACGTGAGATAAAAAAGATTATTTATCACTCCATTGCAAAGGCTGGTGAATTTTCATTAAAAAGAGTTGTAGTACCTATTAATTCCAATTTTAATTTTTTATCGTCCGCAGTTCATGAAGGAGCTGTTCTTGGAGGATATAAATTTGATAAATATCTTTCTAAAAAAGAGAAAAAAGCCGAGGTTATGCTTATTTGCGATCTCCCTTCAGCCCAGTTCCAAAATGACAATATTATATTTGAAGAGACAAACTTTGCCAGGGACACTCTTAATGAACCCCCAGAAATTATTAATCCAAAATCACTTGCGGATCTTTACAAAAAAAGAGGAACTGAAAAAGGGCTTAAAGTTGAAGTTTGGGACAGCAGCAGACTTAAAGCAGAGCGATGCGGTGGAATTCTTGCTGTTGGCAAGGGTTCATTATTTTCACCAGCCCTTGTAATCGGCAGATATACCCCTAAAAGTTCACGAAAAAAAATTCCTCATGTGGCTCTTGTTGGAAAAGGTATTACTTTTGATTCCGGAGGATACAGCCTTAAACCAACAGCAAGCATGGAAGAGATGAAAATGGATATGGGCGGGGCGGCAATGATGTTTGGGGCGGCAAGTGCTATAGCCGCTTTAAAACTGCAAGTTAAACTCTCTGTTTTCCTGCCTGTAGCCCATAATGCAATATCTTCAAAATCATATAATGTTTCAGATGTTATTATAAGCAGAAGTGGCAGAACAATAGAAGTTATGAATACTGATGCCGAAGGGCGTCTCATTCTTGCTGATGCTCTTACTGTTGCCAGTGAAGAGAAACCTGACTATATTATTGATGCTGCAACTCTTACAGGTGCTGCTGTTGTTGCTCTTGGGGAGGATATAGCTGCACTTTATGGTACAAATAGAGATTTTAATCAAAAGCTGATTTCCGCATCTCTGGCAGCAGGTGAAAATATGTGGGAGATGCCTCTCCATGAAGATTATGGTGACCAGTATAAATCTAATATTGCCGATACTAAAAATACAGGAACAAGGTGGGGGGGCTCAATTGGTGCTGCACTCTTTTTAAAACATTTTGTAAAAAATACAGATAATTGGATACATGTTGATATTGCAGGTCCGGGCTGTAAAGTCGATCCTCTTGAGCACCTTGGAAAAGGGGCTAAAGGCTTTGGTGTAAAAAGTATTGTAGAGCTTGTCAAACAGTTAAGCTGAATATGGCAACAATTTTGTTGTCAAATATAAACATGAATACAGTATTGTATCATTCAGAAATATGTCTAAAATTCAAAAAAAATGTAACGCACTAAAATCATTCAAAAAAATATGAATTTTAAGTTTTGGTATGATTATTGGAGTATATCCCATCAGATTGCCGATGTTAGATCGGTCTTTAAACTCGCTTGAAGCGACGGAGGATAAAATGAATATTCGATTACACTTGGTTACAATTTTTTCAGCAATAATCTTAATGACAGGCTCTTTGGTTTTTGCTCAGGATGCAACAACAGAAGAGGCCGCCTCTGAACCGGAAGCCAAATCTTTAGGAATTAATATTGATTTCGGATTTGCAACAATTTACAACTTCAGAGGTTTTAACTCATTTCAGGAGAACACTCAGCAGGATACAAACGCTCTTTTTGCTCCAAGTATTACATGGGCAATTTTTGATACAGGTTTATATGTTGGTTACTGGGGTGCTTATCAGATGAGTGGTGACAACAAAACAGACATGGTAAAGAGCGCTCTTGGTCATGAGCAGGATCTCTACATCGGTTACGATAAAGGTTTTGCAGATGATCTGATTACTTTAAGTGCGGCACTGACTTACTATTTCTACCCATTTGCAAGTGAGGCAGTTACAGGATCATCAAATCCGTCAATTATTGAGCCTAAAATTGGAGTTAGTTTTGCCACTCCTGTTGATCTTGGATTAAGTCTCTCATATTTCGCCGGTATAAATGATGCGACAGAGACTCTTTCACACCTTTACATCAACCCGACTATTGGCAAAAGTCTCCCTCTTGGTGACATTGTATCAATGGATCTTGGTTTTGGACTTGGCTATAAAGTATGGACTGATTCTGACATGAGAGATGTAAATGACAATGCAATTGATATTCTTTTTGATGCAGGCCTCTCAATTGCACTTCCCGGGGGATTATATCTCAGCCCTGCGGTTCACGCAGCCTGGACAAATCTTGACAGAATTGCAACTGAAACCGGAACAAGAAAAGCAACAACCGGTGACGAGTATATGGTTTATACAAGTTTAAATGTAGGTGCTGATTTCTAAAACCACTCTAAGCAAATCTGCCATTACTTTTCTCAATTAAAATCCTTAATTTGTTTGTTGTATTTCCTTTCAGGCAGGGAGTATAAAGAAATTCCGTGAAGGGAAAGCCTCAAAACATTTTGTCGCTTAAAAATATTATGAACATAAATCAAATTTTAGATATTACTCCGTTTAACTGGATTTCAATTATAACAACTCTTGCATGTGGTATACTTGTAGGAGTTGAACGTCAGATTCGCCGTAAGCCTGTTGGTATTCGTACCGCGTCCCTTATAACTTTTGGAACCTATGTTTTTACTGCCATATCAATATCGGTTAATAATGATGCTTCCGATCCATCTCGAATCATTGGTCAGGTTGTAACCGGTGTAGGTTTTCTTGGAGCCGGTGTAATGATGACTAAAGACGGCACTGTAGTCGGGGTAACATCCGCTGCTACAATTTGGGTGCTGGCTGCAATTGGAGTGGTTGTTGCGGTATCTCCGGCTGTTATTGCAATTAAACTTGCTGTTATGGTTATTGCAATTTTGTACGGTGTTCAACTTCTTGAAAGTTATGTAACCTCACTGATGAAGCGTCTTCAAAGCGGAGTAAAAAAGTGGCGTCATCACGATGAAAAACATCTTATCGATGAAAAGCATCTTATCGATGAAAAGCATCTTTAATAAATATACCATCTTCTCGGGGTAAATATTTTTTCAAACAGACTGGATGCATATGCGTCGGTCATTCCTGCGATAAAATCTCTGATATCATCCTCAATCACTCTGTTGTCTTCTGTACGTTTCCAGTATTCCGAATAAAAAAGTTCTTCATCGTTGATAAAGTAGTCCCACAGGCTTTCAATAAGTTTTGTCGCCTTATTAAATTCCTGATGAACCTGACTGTTGTAATAAACACGTTCATATAAAAATCGGCGTAACTCTTCCAAAGCGGCAGCTACATTTCTACTCATGGATATTCTCTCATATTGATCTTCGATAGTACTGGTGATGATGTTATTGATCATAAAAGTCAATCTTGCGGAGTGGGTGTCCCCAAAAATTTTTGTTATGGATTCAGGGAGGTCTTTGCTGCTTATAACTTTTGCTCTCATGGCATCATCCAGATCGTGATGAACATATGCCACAATATCAGAAAGCCTTACTATTTGTCCCTCAAGAGTATTGGGCAGTGTTGATTTATCCACATCTAAAAGCGGTCCTGCACCTTTTGAATGATTTACTATTCCATCTCTTACAGGAGGAGTTAAATTAAGCCCCGCACCATCTTTTTCTAAAAGTTCAACAACACGCAGTGATTGAACTTCATGTCTAAAACCATTTGGATGAAGTTTTTGCAATACCCCTTCACCGGCATGACCAAAAGCTGTGTGTCCCAAATCATGACCAAGGGCAATGGCCTCTGTGAGGTCTTCATTTAAATCAAGGGCTCTTGAAATAGTTCGTGCAACCTGTGCAACCTCCATACAGTGAGTAAGCCTTGTTCTGTAGTGGTCACCTTTGGGCCATAAAAAAACCTGGGTTTTACCCCTCAATCTTCTAAATGCTTTAGAGTGAACTATACGGTGGCAATCACGCTGAAAAACCGTTCGTACCTCACAAACAGGTTCTTCCCTGTCTCGTGAATGAAGGTAGTCAATACTTTTTGCAGCAAAACTTGAGAGCTGTTTTATCTCTCTATCCTGTGCTTTTTCTCTTAGATTCATTTTTCAACCATCTCTTTTTGTTATTTACCAAGAAAATAGACAATGTGATTGTCACATCCAACTACTAATTTTTGACCCGAAGCTATTGCGACAGTAGAATCTATTTCACCCATTAGATCTTTTTTCCACATGATAGTACCCTTAACCGTGTCAACAGCATACAGATTGTGATCCCTCGAACCTATATAAAGATTTTCAGCAGAGTCCAGTGTGGGTGTTGCGACAATGGAACCTCCTGTTGGGATTTTCCATTTTAAAGTTCCGTCTTTTGCATTTACCGCAAAGATATAACCTGACATTGACCCTGTATAAAGAGTTGAATTATCTTTTGATATTGCTATTCCGCCGCGTACTGGCCCTTTAGTATCAAACTTCCAGCGCATCCCTCCATTTTTACCGCTCAGTCTGTAAATAAAACCAGTGTCTCCACCAAAAATGATATCATCATTATCAAGGATTGCAGCGGTTCCTAAAATTTTATCGCCGGTTCCGTAGGCAAAAAGTGCGGTGCCATCTTTTGCAAATGCATAAAGCCTGTTATCGTGGCTGCCTATAACAACAGAACCGTCTGAGCGGACAGATGGTGATGAACTTGCGTGCCTGTTTAGAATAGCCTTCCACTTGAGATTGCCCCCCGAATCAAGGGCGTTAAGAGCATCTCCTCCGGTGTAGATTGTTCCATCATCATCAATAACAGGGGGGGAGTCCATATCTTCACCGGTTCTAAATGAAAAACGAAGAACCCCGTCAGTTGTAAACGCCAAAAGTGTGTTATCATCACATCCTGCATAAACAAGGCCGCTTTTGCTTATGGCTGCAGTTGAAAAAAACGGCTCACTGCAAACATAATTCCACCTCAAAGTTCCATCCTGACGAAGTGCATTAAAGGTGCCGTCAACAGAACCAATGTATACAGTTCCATCGGGACCAATTACCGGAGAAGCGGGAATTCTGCCACCGGTATCAAATGTTGCAGTTATAACAGGTTTAATTACTGGGCCTGGAACAAGTGCTCTATTTGTATGTGCTTTATCTCCTCCAAACATTGAGAAAGGCACATTGGGAACTTTTAATGCAGTAGTGCCTGGAGGAATTGAATCAGTGCTTTTATCAACTGTATTTTTAACTGTGTCTGTTCCGGATGATGAAGGAGTAGTCTGTTTTTTAGGTGAACATGCAGAAAATAATAAAATATTTAAAGATAAGATAATTGAATAGAGAGAGATGTTTTTCATTCTGTTTTTGTTTTCATTCATAACGCGGGATATTAACACATGAAACTATTCTATCAAAAAAATATATCCGTTAAACCCATTAAGAAGCTTTTAAAAGTCTGGTCTACTTAAAAAGAATGTTGTAAACATAGTCTGAAAAAAAGATAAAACACCCTTTTGTTATAATAGGGCAAAAATTACTGGAGAGATTATGACAGAACAAAAAATGAACTTTACAGAGGTTAGTATTCCCGACGGGGATATTATTGAGATTGTTAATGGCGAGATGATTATTGGAGACAGACCTGTAATTGGCGTTTTAAGAGGGGATGGAATAGGTCTTGATATTACTCCTGTTATGCAGAGTGTTGTAGAGGCCGCGGTTAAAAAGGCCTATAACGGAAAAAAAGAGATTCAGTGGTGCCCCATTTTTGCGGGTCTTGAGGCTCTGCAGAAATATAAAGAGGACAATGTTCTTCCAAAAGAGACTCTTGACGCTCTGCGTCATTTAAAAATTGCAATCAAAGGTCCATTTACAACTCCAATTGGCGAAGAGACTCATGTATGTCTTCACTGTGCACATCAGCAGTTTCACGATGGAGCATGTGAAAAATGTAAAAAAGAAGATGGTGTTGCTGCAAGGTTCAGATCTATAAATGTTGGCCTTAGACAACAGCTTGATTTATATGCCTGCGTCAGGCCTGTAAAATATTTTGAAGGTGTTCCCTGTCCAAATAAATATGCTGACAAGGTATCCTTTGTTATTTTTAGAGAAAATACTGAGGACGTATATGCGGGTCACGACTTTGAAAGAGGCGGTGATGTTGCAAAGGCTGTTATTGAGCTCATTAAAAAAATGACCGGTCGGGAGATTCTTGAAGACAGCGGAATAGGAATTAAACCGATTTCTGAAACAGGAAGTAAAAGACTTGTAAGAAAAGCGTGCAAATGGGCTATTGATCAGAATCTTCCCTCTGTAACTCTTGTTCATAAAGGCAATATAATGAAGTTTACAGAAGGATCATTTGCAAAATGGGGATATGAAGTTGCAAAGGATGAATTTGGCGACAGATTTATTTCAGAAAAAGATCTTTGGGACAATTTTAATGGTAAGATTCCTGAAGGTAAAATCGTAATTAAAGATCGCATTGCCGACTCCATTTTTCAGCAG
>JAFGVO010000194.1 GCA_016937935.1 Deltaproteobacteria bacterium
AATTAAATATGCTTACTATAAATTTAATTAAGGGTATAATAATTAATAAATAATTAAATAAATAACATGAACAATAACGATTGTTTCTGTAACGGGGTTTTTCTATGAATATAAAGAATAATTATGTAATTTACGCATTCACTCTTTTGCTGATCGGCATTCAAATGCTTGTATTTGATGCTCATGCCCAGACAGGAGTTTCTGATGACAGGGTGAGTCTTCCTGAAGGCCCCGGTTCAATTGACGGCTTTTCAGATAATGCAACTGTTTCAGACAATATGGGTATGATGAGTTATTCAATACCCATTAAAGTTCCACAGGGATTTCCCGCTGCAACGCCCAATTTAAGCTTCTCATACAGTTCGGCAACAGGTTCAACATTTTCTGGAATGGGCTGGAATGTAAATATTCCATATATTGAACGCATGACTTCAAAAGGTCTTCCCGAATATGATAGGGATGATATGTTTGCGGTTTCAGGCTCCAGTCAGCTTGTTTATCTTCCGGGCAGTTCTCCTGCAGAATACCGATTGAGATTTGAGGGTGATTTTATCAGATACAGATGGCATGATACTGGTGACGGGACAGAAGGTTACTGGACTTCAGAGCAGCCAGATGGAACTGTAAGTTATTACGGTGCAGATTCTTCAGGTACACTTGTTGATTCATCAAGATTTGGAAAAGCAGGTGTTGGTACCTTCAGATATTATCTTTATGAAACTGTTGATGTTTTTGGTCATAAAATTCGCTACACTTATGAGTCCTCAAAAAATGTTGCTTCAGCATTTGAGCCAGTACCTGTGCCGCTTATACGAAAAATAGGTTATGTTTATGGTAGTGGCAACACTCCCAAATATTCAATTGATTTTACATATGAGCTCCGAAAAGATCTCATAAGTGACTGCAAGGCCGGCTACAACGAGGTTTTAGGTGAAAGACTTACTGAAGTTAAGGTTTCATCCTCCGGTACACAGCTTATCAGATATATTTTAAATTATGATACCGAAAGTGAAACCGGAGGTATTTCACGTTTGAGTTCAATTTCAATGCGCGGAATTTCTGATACTGCACACCCTGTAAAATACAGTTTTGATTACTCAAAAGCCCTTGGCAATCTCTGTCAGGACAGCACATGCGAAAGTCCGTATCTTGTTGAAATGGGAAGCATCGGAGTTAATCTTGCTGCCGGCAATGCTACTCTTCTTGATATTAACGGTGATGCTCTTCCGGATATTGTTGATACCCAGTCAACAGCGGCCCACAAATTTTTTATAAGTCACATGAATAAAGATAGTGTTCTGACTTTTGGAACAGGAACAGACAGTCTTTACGGGGGCAGCATGCAGCTATCATCTGCCTATGTTCAGGTTCTTGATGTTAACGGTGACGGATATGCTGATATTTTTAGCAGCGCTACTCATAAAGCTTTAATAAATAAAGGTAACGGAGATTGGGAAGGCCTGGAAGATCTCTTTGGTACAGGGGTTGGTGATTCACTTCCCGACTTTGGAGAAGACTTTGGGGGAGGGGATGACAATCTTGAAAATATTCGCTTTATGGATTACGACAATGATAAAAAAATTGATGTTGTAAGAAGTCTTGCGGATTCAACAACTATATACAGAAATATGGGCAGCCAGGGATTTTTAAATGATCCGGATGTTGAGAGTATCGGGGCAGGTTTTGCATCTGATAATTTGCAGTTGAGCGATATGAACGTCGACGGGCTTCTCGATCCTCTTCTTCTTTTTGATGGCGGTATCAAATATAAACTCAATCTGGGATGGGGGCACTGGAGTGACTGGCAGACTGTGGATGGGGTCAGCATAACCTCTGCAGAAATTCCGTTTGTTGAGCTTGAAGATTTAAATGGTGACTCTCTTAGTGATCTTGTTATTGTTCAGGGTGATACGGTCAGATATTCAATTAATAGAAATGGTGCATCTTTTGATGCTTTTGAGCCGGTACAGACTGTCAGCAACGGAAGTATTCCAGACAGAACATCAGATGTTACTGTTCTTTATGCGGATATGAACGGTAACGGTTCGTCTGATATCGTCTGGATAGATGCATCTGGAAAAGTTACATTTTTAGAACTTTTTCCTGTGAGGCCAAATCTTATAAGCAAAATTGAAAACAATCTTGGAATGGTAACAGAGATTACTTATAAATCATCAGTTGAGCAGCGTGCAAAATCAGATGTAACCTGGGATTACACTCTTCCCCATGCAATGACAGTTGTTGACAGCATGGATGTGAGCGATAATCTTAGCGGAGTTCACGAAGTCAAGTCCTTTGAATATCAGGACGGATATTATGACGGTGATGAAAAACAGTTTAGAGGATTTGCCTACGCCGAAATATCAATGGCGGGTGACGAGTATCAGGAGAGCGGTCTGTGGATTAATACCTATGAAGTTGGAGCAACTGATTCATACAGATACGGACTTCTCACAACTCAGGATGTGTACAGTGATGAACGCAATCTTGCTTCATATGAATTTACCTATGATGATTGTGAAGTGGGAGGCCTTCCTAAGGGTGTTACCCTCAGTGATCCCGTAAGATATATTTGCAAAACAGCTGAAGAAAAGGTCATTAAAGAAGGTCTTGCAAAAGATAAATGGGTTACAACCTCAAAATCAATAGAGTATGATTCTTATGGAAATCAGACAAGAGTTGTCGATAACGGAGTTGTCTCAATAGGCGGAGGTGCCTGTGGCGTGTGCAATGCTGGTTCATCTATGCCTTGCGGTAAAAATTGTACCGGTGATGAGCTTGTTGATGAAGTTTTATATATTGCTCCTAAAAACAAGACAGGAGGCTGGCTTCTTCGCTCTCCATATAAAGAGATGAGCTACTCTCCTGATGATACAGAACTTAAATCAGAGACATCTTTTTATTATGACGGAGATGATTTTAAGGGACTCGCCCTGACAGAGATTGATAAAGGTCTTGTTTCTAAAGTTGTCAAAAAGAAAAATACAAATGGTGAGACTGTAACAACTGAGAGAAACAGCTATGATGCAGATGGAAACCTTCTTGTGGAGATAGATCCACTTGGGTCAATTGGCGGTACCAGCCATCAGATTAAAAGAGAGTATGACAGTGATGGACTCAATATTGTAAAATCAATTGTCATGCTTGATGATAAGACCCTTTCGAGGGAATATACCTATGATGCACTCTGGGGAGAAATGTCAGGCAGTCGCAGCTGGGCTCTTGATGGAGAACAGGGAGATGTTACCAGTTATGGTTTTGATGAACTTGACAGACTTGTTTATATTGCAAAACCTGGAGACTCAAAGTATGCCCCGACATTAGAGATGGTTCATTCATATTCGGATCCTGTAAGTACAATTATTTCTAAAAGACGGACAGTTGCAGGAGAAGATGCTGACCTGGAAGCTGTTCAGTGTTTTGATGGAAAAGGTCGTCTTGTTCAGGAGAGAACACTTATTAAAAAAGGTGAATATCTTGTAACCGGATTTACCAAATATAACAATATGGGTTCTAAGGTAGAACTGTTTCAGCCTTATACATCGACATCTGCAAAGTGTGATGAAAACGTTCCTTCGGGAGTTCTTTCAACAAAATATAAATTTGATGCGGCTTTCAGAACTGTTTCATTCACAATATCAGATGAAGGTATTTATAAAACTTCATCCACTGCCAGATATGAATATGAACCATTGAAAACATATAAATATGATTTTGAGGATAATGACAAAAATAGTGACTTTTTTAATACCCCGACAATTGAAACAGTTGACGGTCTTGGAAGAATCGTCCAGATGGAGCGAAAGCTGGATGATAAACAGACTGCTGACTACTATCTGAAATATGATGGTCTTGGGCGACTCGTGTCATATGAGGATGCTGGTAAAAATGTAAAAGAGATGGAGTACGATCTCCTTGATAATGTTGTACTTGTGGATGATCCCAACAGTGGCATTACGACTTTCCAGTACGATGATGCAGACAATCTTGTTGTTAAAACTGATGCCAACGGCAAAACAGTTATCAATACATATGATGGGGCAAACAGACCTGTTGCCACCTACGACCCTGAAGATAAGCAGGGCACATTGATTACACGTGTTTATGATTTAAGCAGCGATTGCAAGAATTGTAAAAATGGTGAAGGTAACATTGTAAGAGTTACCTATCCTGCAGATGGACTGGGTGATGGAATTGATGAATTCAACTATGATAAAAAGGGAATGCTTAAAGATTTTGCAAGAACACTTGATGGTTTTAAATATGAAACAGCCTATACCTATGACAATGCAATGCGCAGAATTCAGGTTTTAAATCCAGACAGTTCAAAGATTGATTACTCCTATGACGGTGCCTCAAGAATTACCGGTATTACAAATATTGTCGACGCCATTGAGTATGATGAAAAAGGTCTTTTAAAAAGCGTTGCCTTTGCAAATGGTGTTGATGAGCAGATAGGATATGACGAGATTGGAAGACTTACTTCTAAATCTGTCCTTTTTAATAAGAGTGTTTATCAGGGCATGACAATAGAGCGCAGCAGAATTGGCAATATCACAAGCAGAACTGATGTTTCTGATGCAGCAGATTCCGCACCGCTTTTTACAAACAGTTACTCCTATGATTCATGGTACAGGGTTTTGATTGCGGAACTTGAAGGGGTTGATGATTCTAAAGAGACTGTAAGTTATGCATATGATCTGATGGATAATATTACAAGCAGGA
This sequence comes from Deltaproteobacteria bacterium, assembly GCA_016937935.1. Lineage (GTDB taxonomy): Bacteria > Myxococcota_A > Polyangia > JAAYKL01 > JAAYKL01 > JAFGVO01. Next base: position 4,726 of record JAFGVO010000194.1, read on the forward strand.
CATCGTCTCTTGGTAAAAGCAGCAAGGCAAATGTCGGGGATTATGCCTATGACGCAAATCATCCTAACGCTGCTATTGAAGCCGGCTCTATAGTAATGAAATACGATATGGCCGGTCAGATGATTTCGAGGGGGGCAAATACTCTTAATTGGGATTATATGGGACGCCTTGATTCTGTGGAAACCGGTGGAAATGTAACCGGTAATTTTGTGTATGGCTCAAATAATATGAGGGTTGCAAAACTTGAAGACGGGGGAGCTGTTTTATACATAACTGAAGAGTTTGAAGTAAGAGATGGAATAGGTACATCCTATGCACGGTTTGGTAAAAATAAGATTCACCGTCATCAGAAAACTGATTTTCAGACAGCTGTGTATAGTGACATTGCACCTGCAGGAGACCTTGATGGTGTTATAACATCCGGTGATGCCTACGTTGCATCTCTTTCTACTAAAGCATCTGATGAAGAGGTTGATCGTCTTTTAAAAGCAAGTGCCAGAAGATTTCTGGTTGAAAACACACTTGATGATGTCTATCTCCACAGCGATGATTTAGGCAGTATCACCCTTGCCACAGCCGGTGACGGTAAGGTGGCAGGAGAGAGAGTTTTCTATCCCGACGGTGAAGTCAGATATAGCAACGGATATGTTGATGACTATGGCTTTACAGGACAGGAGCTTGATATGAGCAGCGGTCTTACCCATTTTGAAAACCGATATCTTGACACAGGTATCGGCAGATGGATTAGCTTTGACCCCTCTTTTACAATTGTATCTCCTGATGCCCTTGCAAATATGGCTGATGCGTTTTCGGGATATGGTTATGTTGGCAATAATTTTATAAACAACTACGACAGTACTGGTCTTTCATCAGAGACGGGCTTTATTAAAAAAGCGACGGGATGGCAGGGAACAGTTACTGCTGGTGCAGGTAATATCGCACTTGGAATAGGCAGGCTGGCTTTTGGTGATGTTGCCGGGTTAATGAATATTGGCACAGGGGTTACAGGTCTAGTTTCTGGAAAAGTTGAGAGAATGAACAAGCACCTCTCTGTAAAAGATAAAGGCATTACCAAGGTGTTTAAAAATACTCAGAGGCTTGCAACAGGAGTTGGTCTTGTTCTTGGAGGCGCTGCGGTAATTGCTGCAATAACAGTATTGTCCGGAGGAACTGTTCCTGCGGCAATTGCTGTAGTGGCTGCTATTGGTAAAATAACAGCAGTGGCTATTGGTGTGCCTGTAGTTGGTATACTTGCTTCAATAGGAAAAACGTTATCAAGAAAATTCAATAACAGAAAAAAACAGGTTCATAAACTGCCTGGCATGACCAGTAAAAACGGCAGAAAACAGATACAAAAAGCGAGAGCAGGACATACACCGGTTGCTCATCACGGTTAAACATATTCATAAGATTTATCATGAAAGGTATAATAATGATTAAACATATATTTCTAAGTACATTACTTATAGCGGTACTATTTTTAACAGGGTGCAACGGGTGCAGTGAAGATAAAAATAAAAGCTGTGAGCCCGGAACAGCAGGTTGTGAATGTCTTGATGACGGTACATGCAATGATGGTTTTTCCTGTGTTAACAACGTTTGCGAGGGTGAGACATTTGCCGCATTTTCTGTAAAAAACAAAGATGCAAGATCCTGTGATGTTTTAGTACTTGAAAAAGGTGAATCCACAGAGGTTAAAGCTGTTGTTACAACTGAATCTGCTACAGCAAAAATGCTCAGACATGATCCAAAAGTTTCAGTCTCATTTATCTCTGCATCGGATGCATCATTTATTGACGGTTCAGTTTCACTTTCAATTATTGGTTTCAGCAGTAAAGATGATTTGGAAATCGAAAAGACAGAGTGCTTTGACAAAGACGGAAAAGCTCTCTCTTCTTCGGATGTAACATTGGTATTTTAGTACATGAACAATGGAAAGCAGTCTGGTATAATGAATAAAAGATATTCGAATTTAATTTTTTTAATGGTGATTTTTTCACTCATCACATTTGCTTCAAAAACTTTTGCAGCTGATTCTGACACTGCAATCGATTCTGATACTGATACGGCTGTTGACAGTGACAGATTGCCTGAGAGTAATCTTGATAATGCAATGACTATGAATCAGAACGCCTCAGATTATTGTAAAGACAAGGTCTGGGAATTAAGAGGTGCTTCAACAGAGTCAAAATCAGGAAACGTAACTTACCTTGATGAGTGGACCCCTTTGTTAGAGGATGCGGTAAACTGTTCAAAAAATGTTATGAACAGTGGTTTCTGTGTTAAAGTTCAAGGTCAATACGATAATGTTCCTTTTCCTAAAAGTGTAATTGCCACATTTGGAAGTCAGCGTGCTGCTCAACTTGCACGGGCAACAGCGCGGGCGGCAATGGTTTCTGACAGATTGAGAATGATGGGCATTGATGGAGAAAGTATTCAGATGTTGCCTCCACCTGCAGAATCTACCTTTAGAGGTGCGTCAATATTGTTTGATTCTTCATGCAAACCTGTTGGTGACGGTAAAACTGTAGTTCTTGTTGTTGGCAATGAATCCCAGATTGATGAAGCATCAGTTGGTGATGTTGTAACAAAAAGACTTCAGGATGAAGACAAGAGAAAAAAAGAACTTGAGGAGCAAAATAAAAAGCCTTCACCCCACGAATTTTTTGCAGATGTATCATTTAAATGGGTACCTCTTGTCATTGCTCCATCAGCAGATTCAAAACTTGTAAATGCTGTAATGTTTGGGGCGTCAATGGGCTGGAATAATAATCTTTTGTACGCAAGAATTTCCGGGGACGGAGGAATTGGCACTGAAGAAGAATACAAGGCTTCTGCTGATTTTAACGGTGCTTTTGGCTATTATCACAGACCATGGCTCAATGTTGGTGTTTTTGGCGGGATGCATTTTGCATGGCCAGGTACGTCAACATGGCTCCATCGTTCATGGTTTGTCGGTGTGGAAGGTACTCACTGTTTCTTGAGAAACAAAATTGGATTTGGTGAAGTGTGTATTAGGGAGGCTTTTGCGCCAATAGGAAAAAGTCTTAAGAGACTCGAACTTCAGGATGACGGATCTCTTGTACGAATAAATGAAAAAGATGACTACTCCATGAGATTTGAACTTGGGGTTATGTTCAGGTTTTTACTAATTAAAAGGAATGAAAAATGATGCACACAATAGACATCAGAAAATGGTTGGCGCTATCTGCAGTTATATTTGCATTTGGCGCAGTTTCACTTTTCACAGGTTGTGGAGAGGTAAAGGATATTCCCGAAAAAGAGTGCCAGGAACTTGGTGTTGAAGGATGCGGCTGTCTCTCAGCGGGAATATGCAATACAAACGAGGACGGAGTACAGCTTGATTGTATAAATGATATTTGTGCAGTTCCTGACTGTTCAGTTAATGACGCTCTTGACAAGGGATGCCTTTGCGGAGGGGACGCCGCCTGTGCGGAAGATCTTCTCTGTCTAAATGGCAATTGCGTCGAAGATAATGGACAGACATATCAAAAACCTGCAAACCCTAAATGTTATACTCCCTGTAAAGGTGGATATTACAGCGAGAAAGAAGAACGCTACATTGAGTGTTCAGACGAAGGTCTCCTTGAAGGCTGTATTGGGGATGGGGAATGTATTGATGGTACATGTGTTGTTCCCTCTGCTGTAGACAGCGAATGTGGTACAGATGGTTGTCCCGCTCCTGAAGAAGTTGATGACGCAATGGGTAAATGTGAAAATGATGACGACTGTCCTATTTTTCAGGCGTGTATAGGTTTTCAATGTTACTCGGATTGCGAGATTAACGACGACTGCAGAACAGGACGTGAATGCTATAAAAAAACATGTAGAGTTCCCTGTTCAACAGAGGAAAACACTTCTGTGGATGATTGTCCCGATGCAACATTCTGCTCAACAGAGGATGGTGTTTCCGGTTATTGTCTTCCAATTAATAAGAGCGGAAATAACGAAAACAAAACTGATGACGGAGATACTGATAATCCTAAAAATGATATTTCAAATGTTGTGGAAAAAGATTTTGTCTACTCTGCAGATGAGTTGTCATTTACTAATAATTCAACAACGGCATCTTTAACTGTTACAAATAATACTCAGATAGACAGAACCATAAAAATTAAAAAGATTGCTCATTCCGAATTTAAAAACGGTATTGAGACAATGATTGATACCTATCCTTTGAGCTGGGTCAAGATGTCTCTTCATCAGGACCCTTTAACTCAGGTTCAGGAACTTGAAGTTAAAGTTAAAGCAGACGGAGGCAAAGCTGTAATTAATATTGGTGATGTTGTTAACAGTACAATGCTCAGATGGACCGGAATAATTGAAATTCAAAGTGACGGGTATCCATCAAAAGAGATTAACCTTAATTATACGGGAAGCCCCGAAGGTAGCTGGACCGGCAAGGTTTACTACTTTTCAAATTTTGGAACAAGATCCCTCAATGACTGGGCCAATGACAGAGAGAGTCGTGATAAACTGAAAGTTGTGGGAAATGCTTTTGTCAGAAGATGGGGAGCATTCAGACAGAAAAGAATTAGCTGGGATGAATTTAAAGCTGTACTCTCGGCAACTCAGAATGAATCATGGAACTGGGAGTCTGTTAAATCAAAGTGTCCAGATGAAGAGTCTCCAAACAATAATGCCGCATGCTACCTTTACGATAACGGAAATGGAATAGCGTTATATTCTGACTATGTTCCTGATAATCCAATACCGACAGGTGTTGTTGATTTTACCGCTTCTATGAATCTGAAAGCAAAGGATCCTCAAAATGCACCTGGACGCTGGTACGGTAAAGTTTTAAGCAATAAGTCTCTTCAGTATGGTGGAAATCCGGCAGTTTCACTTGAATTTGCTTCAGATCCAAACATATGCAGCCAGAGCGAAGGTCCATGCGTAACTTTTATTGATGATTTTAATATAAATATGATTGTTGGTGGCAGATACAGTGCGGAGGCAGATGACACTAAGTGTTCAAAAATATCTGACGGAACCTATACCTTTGGCAATATTCCCTGGCTTATTCCGGGATTTGCCAAATACACAACAAAGGACAGCTCGGGAAGAAGATATCTTCACGAATGCAGGGATACAATTCTGCCCCTTGGTTCTGAGTCAAAATATGCTGATCTCAACTGGAGCCTTTCCGCTGCAAACCCCATCCCTGATGGAACTGCACGCAAAAGGACAATCTCTATAATTGACGGTGCCATGATTGATCAGGAGATGATGTTTATCATTTTTAAAGAGTCGTTTCCCTCATTTTTGAGCAGTGCGGATGATGCTGATTTTGAATCTTATGGCTACATGCTTTTAAAACATATGCCCTCAAATCTTTCCAGTGAGGATTACAAGGGAAGTGTTCCTGTTGATAACAGGGTCAAGGCAGAAATAGACAGTGTGCAATGTACTCAGGATATAATTGATCAGGTTGGAATAGATCCATTTAAAAGTGACGGCACTATCACAAGCGCGGATGATCTTAACAGATTTTCTATTGCTCTTATCGAGGGACAGGTTATTTCTGACACTCTTCCTCCGCCACTTGATAAAAACTCTTCTGAGAAGGTGCATTACTACTGTGAGGATACCAATCTTTTTGATGGCGGGCCACTTGATGATGACCTGGAAGATGCAGAAAAGGTTCCCTGTCCTGCGGGAAGCAAGGTGATTTACTTTACCCTTGAAGGAGACGCTGCTCTACAAGTTAATGTCGCCAATAATTCATGTCAGGTTGCTGATTGTCAGGGTGCTGCAGACTGCGGCTGTATTAAAACTTTAAACAACTGGCAGACAAACGGATATGCTAATATCAGGATTGACCCAATCTGGAAATGTGAAGATTCTGACGCTGTTTTCTGTTCAAGTGATCGTAGTGACCTTAGACAGGGTAAACAGTTTTATCCTAAAGATACGGCGCAGGCTGTTTTTTCATCTCTTGATGAAGAGGTTGAACAGGCCTTTAGATACAAAACTAAATTTAAATCTAAAAGCGGAACTAATCCAGGGTTTGCTCCGGAGGTCTGTATAGAAGATTCTAATTCAGTACCCTATTGTTACGATCCTCCCTCAATTGAGGAGATTGAAGACAGGGTAGATTGTGCATCTTATGTTTATACAAACTATTACAAATCCCTCGGGGTCGTAAACGGTCGTGATGCACGAGATGTTTTAAAAGAGTATGTCCAGAGAAATTATTCCTACGGAGAAGAGTATATCGACGGATATGATATGCCGGTAATTCATGACGGTTTTGAAAATCTCTTTGCCGAGCTCCTTGTTATGATGGGAGATGAGGCCTATACCTCTGCTTTCTCATCACGATTTGATCTGGCAATGCAGAATATCGCATCTTTTGAAGGTTCTCTTTTTGAGCCCGACGGAATAAATCTTGACGGTGGTGCAGGGTTTGAAATGTACAGGCTCTATCAGGCAGCCCAGTACTATAAATTATCACTTGATCGTTTTTACAGACTCTCCCCGCTTATCTGGAAATCAATTTCGGAACTGCCGAGCGGGCAGGGGATTGTAACTTCTAAAACTGTTGTTACATGGTTTGAACGCCTTGTAAACGCATCCTCAAAAAAGACACGAGTATGGTCGGAAATTTCTAAAAGATACCATAATTTTAACAGACCTGAGCTTGCAAGAATTGTTATTGAGAGAGCCTATACCGCAGCTCATCTTGAATCGATGGTATTAAACAGGATGATGTTGAAACTTGTGTCAATTCCAAATTCATCTCAGGCTGCACAGATTGAAAAACAGCTTCAGCTTGCAGCTTCAAGAAACAGGGCTGCTCTTTTAGATATGAAAAATGCTTATGATGACATAAGTGATGACATTACATATTTTGGTTTTAAACCCGACTATATTCCTTTTCCTGCCCTGTACCCTATGGATGTAAATGCTTTTTCAAAATCCATGAGCAGAGCAATGCAGCGTCTTGACGTTGCAAAAGAAAAAGAGACTAGAGCTCTTGAGGATAATCGCCAGTTTGAGACCAGTTCTGAACTCTTTCAGGCTGAGCTTGCACGAATCAGCAACGAGTATGAGGCACAGCTTGGACTCTTGTGCGGAACATTCACTGTTACAGGTCCTGATGGTGAGACAAATGTCTATCCTGCAATCAGCAAGTACGCGGATTTAGACGACCGGGCAAAGATGATGGGTAATCCCTGCGGTCTCATGGGTAACGGGGACATCTATGATTCAATTCTCAATCTTGAAATTGCAAATACAAATATGCAGGCAATTAAACTGTCTCAGAAAAATGTACTGGCAGAGATTGATGATGCAAATGAGCAGGTTCAAAAACAGTGCGAGAGAATTCAGAGCCTTGCTGATTTTCATTTTGACAGTGATACGGATAAATACAATCTGCAAAGTTCAATTCAGGATCTGCAGCTTCTTGTTGGTGCTGCTGACAGGACAATGAGCACAGTCTCTACAATTGCAGGATTGTCAAAGTGTACAGTCGGTACATCAAACAGTTGTCCGGCTGCGGCAGTTTCAATAGGTATGTTTATAGCAGGTGCTGCAGCATATTCCGCAGTTCTTGGAGGGCTTGAAGATAAAATTAATGAGAAACAGCTTCAAATTGCCGCCATTGACAGAGATGTTGTAAACAGGGATATTCTTGATCAGTGTGATGCTGCAAAAATTGATGTGCAATTTACAGTTAAATCAATGTTTAGAAAACTTGCGGAGCTTCAGCTTGAGACAATGAAAGTTCTTCAGGGAGTGCAGCTGGGTCTCTCGGATGTTCAGAAAAAACGCAATGAAGCTCTGCGTGTAACTGAAGATATGAATCAGACTCTTGAGCTTATGGTTAATACCGAGGCTGCAAGAAATGATCCCAATGTAAGGGTATACCGAAACGACGCTGTTATAAATGCTGACAAGACATTTTTTGATGCCATGCAGCAGGCGTACAGAGTTACAAAGATTTACGAGTATTATACAAGTACCTCTTATGCTGATATGATTAAACTGAATCTTATAAGAATGGTCTCCTACGGTACATACAATCTTGAAAGATATCTTGCGGATCTAAATGAAGCTTTTCTTCAGTTTGAAGAGGATTACGGTCTTCCCGATACAAGGGTTTCCATGATCTCTCTTAAGGATGATATTCTGGGGATTCCGTATCTTGATAAAAATGGTGTGGCATATTCTTCATCAAAGAGAAACGAACTTATGCACAAGAGACTTCAGGATGTTACTCTGCTTGATGACAACGGATATATTGTAATGCCGTTCAGTACATCTTTAGAGGAGGTTTCACCTTTAACCACAACCCATAAGGTTCAGTACATTCAGGCCGAGATTATCGGCTCAAATGTTGGTGATGCCATGGGTAGAATATATCTGCGTCAAAAGGGAACCGGTGTTGTAAGAGATCTCGAAGGAGAGAAACTCTTTTACAGCTTTCCTGAGAGAACAGCTGTTGTGGATACATTTTTTAACGGATTAAAATTCTTTGATCCTGATGTCTATAAAAATGAGCGGCTCCGTGACAGACCTTTTGTCAATACGGAGTGGGAAATTGTATTTAATCAGAAAGACGAATCTGTAAACAAGGATATTGCTCTTGATTCTCTGACTGATGTAAGACTCTATTTATACTACAGTGATTTTACAGGAGAATAATGTGAAAAAGTTTAAATTTATATACCTTGTTTTGGCGTCGTTTATTTTAACGGCAGCCTGTTCTGACAGTAAGACTGTCACAAAAACGTGTGAGCCTGGTTTTATTCCAGACAGTGACGGTAAAAGCTGTGTTGAGGTTGTTGCCAATTGTGAAGAGGGAACCCCGGGTTCGATTGTTACAGAATGTACTTCACAGAACAGAAAGTGCATAGACATAAAGGAGCCCGCTTATTGCGGAAACTGCCTCGACGGATTTAAAGATTTAAAAGGAGAGTGTGTACCTGTTGTTACATGTGAAGAAATTGATTGTGAATCAAACCACATGTTCTGCTCTGAAGCCACAGCTCACAAAGATGCTGTTTGTAACGAATGTGAAAGTGGATATGAGAATATTGACGGAGTTTGTGCCATTCCCAATTGTGATGCGGGCGCTGTTGCTTCAATGGTTGACGCCTGTGCAGATGAAAACAGGACCTGCGATGCTGATGACACCGGAGCAGCCTGTGGCAGTTGTATTGGAGGGTTTGTAGAAAACGAAGATGGAATCTGTAAGAAGGGTTTAACCTGCGATGACCTTATTTGCAAAGCGTATAATCGTATCTGCAGTGAAGGTGATGAAAACAGAGATGCCGACTGTACATTATGCATGCCTGGCTTTGAAGAAAATTACGGAGTATGTGAGCCCATACAGGGTGCCAACTGTAATGACGGTGAAGCTGATTCAATTTTAAAAATCTGTGACAATGCAAACAGATACTGCATGGTTACATCTTCAGATGCGAGTTGCGGCGGATGCAAATCTGGACTTGTAGAGGATATACTTTCGGGAAACTGCTACGAGCCCGGTGTTTGTGATGAGACTGTCTGCGATGCTCAAAACAGGGTATGCAGTACTGATGATACAGGCCTTTGTGCCGGCTGCAAAAAAGGATATGCTGAAGATCCTGATACAGGAAAGTGTCGCGTAACTCTTAAGTGCAGTGATATTAAATGTGAAGATGGTCAGATATGTGTGGAAGCCGGAGATACAACAGATGCTCTTTGCAGAAAAGATTGCGGAAACAGTTCAATATGGAACGGCAGACGTTGTGAACCCTGTCCTCCTTGTGATTCAGAAGGTGAAGTTGGCCGCTGGCCATGGCCTACAGCTTCAGGTAACTGTATATGCGAGACAGAGGATAACTATTTTTACTCTGTAAGTGCGGACATGGGACCTGTAAAATGTGACGCTGACAGCGATGGATGGGTTAAAGAGAGTGCAAGAATTGCTATTACATCTAAAGACCCCAATGTGAGCACCAATGCAAGATGTACTTTAAAAAGTATTAAGCAGTTCAAGTTAATAAATGAATCACTTCAAACAAGAGTTTTCTCTTTGGAAGAGCCTCTTGAACTTTATGAATCAGACCGTATCGACGAAGATTTTATTCTTAAAGCCTACTGGAAATCACGGGGTATTGATCTTTACGACAACGGTTTGACTGATGAGAATAAAGTTGTTGTTGATGCCTCCATGCTAAACAGGCTTACAAAATTATGTGCCCATCCTCTGGCTGATTATAATGATAACGGTAGAGCTGATGTGGATGAATACGGGGATGAAGATCTTGCTCCGGTTTTAAGAAGTGAGCAGAAACCATTTAATGAATACAGCTACTTTTTAGAACTTAATTCCGGATGGTATGAAGCACCTGTTGGAGCAAAAAGCTACGGCACATATGTAATTGCCGAAAAAAGCAGGGGAACAGCCCCTGAAACCCCTGAGTTTTCAAAAAATCCTGTTAAATATGCTCCTGATGACTCCGACTACTGGCGAACATGCAGAGTTGACAGAGATGCGGAATGGGCAACAGCTTCTGTGCCCGTAGGAATGGATTTCGCAACTTATGATGGTGATGATTCATCTGTCTGGGCTGGAATGCATCATCATAGTCAATTCAAATGTCTTGTTGTGGACAGTACCAGCGGCTCTGGACTTCCTCAAAAACTATCTCAGACCGAGATTTATAATGAAGGGTACAGAGTTAATTCCTGCCATCTTTCAACAGGAACCTCTTTTGCAACTTACAAAAATCAGAATATTCCTCTTTTTACCTGTGATTATACAAGTACTTCCACTTTAAATGCGGGAGATGTTGTTTTAAGTGGTGTTCCATATATTTACTACAATACATGGGATGGGACTGATTATGTTCGAGGTTGTGTTAATGAGTGTGTTGATGCTTATCCTGAGTGCCCGGGTTATAGTATAAATCCCGAAGCTACTGAATGCGTATCAGACAATGATCAGTTCGGTAAATTTGTAGAGTGTCAAAGTTATGAGGTCTGTGACGGTTTTGATAATAACTTTAATGCCTTAATAGATGAGGGAGATCCCAAAGGTAAACCAATTGATTTTAGAGGTGACCCTTGCACTAATACTAATTACAGCGGTGATTGCCAGCCTGGAACAAAACATTGCAGCAACCTGGCAGACTGGCAGTCTGAATGTGCACCTTCCAAGTGTAATTATGGTGATGGTAACTGGATCTGTGTTCCAAATGTTCAGCCTGGAGATCATACTGAAACATGTAATCTTGAAGATGATGATTGTGATGGAGAGGTAGATGAAGCCTCTCCAGGGGTTGCTCTTACAAATGGTCACTGCACACCAAAAACTCCAACTGGTGATGACAAGGCAGGTATCTGCAAAGATGGTACCTGGAGATGTCATAATGGAAGTTTTGCATGTGATCAATGGTATCAGCCGAGAAATGAAGAGTGTCATCCGACTGCTGCAACTCCTGAGGATGAAGATTGTGACGGCCAGATTGATGAGCCTACTATGAACTCTGATGGAAGCTGTCCCGCAGGATGGACTGTATATTACAAAGATGCAGACGGTGACGGTAAAGGTGACAATAATACACCTGGACGCTGCTTGTGCAGAAAAGGTGAAATTCAATATTTTACAGTGACTGTTCAAGGGGACTGCTGTGATAAAGACAGCAGTGTGCCAAGTGACAGTTATCGTACTTATTCGAACAAATGCGGAAGTTTTGACTGGAACTGCAGTGGAGCGGAAGATAAGTACTGGAACTCTATTGGTACAAATAGCGGATGTTCTTTAGACTGGGGTTCATGTGAAGGAGGTTCAGGAGGGTGGTCAGGTTCTGTGGCCGCCTGTGGTGCAACTGCAGCTTATTATGACATCTGTGAAGGACACGGTTTGAAATGTGACAGATATACTTTCCAAAGGACTCAGAAATGCAGATAAAAATGATTTATACCAATCTTTGGTTACGCCTTTTCGCTGCTCTTTTTACAGCAGTGGTAATAACGGCGTGTAGTGATAATTCTAAAACTGAAACTGTCTATGTTATGGATGACAGTGCTTCTGACTCAACATCAAATTCAGGTACAGATTCTGAAACTGATTTATGTGCAGGTGTCACATGTGAGGCAATGGATCAGTGTCATAAAGCCGGTGTTTGCGAACCTTCAACCGGTGAGTGCTCGAATCCGGTAATTGCAGACGGCTCCGGTTGTGATGATAATAACGTGTGTACTTACGGAGAGACCTGTCAGGCTGGTGTCTGCAGTGCAGAAGGGGATGTTGTATGTTCTCCTCTTGATGATTGCCACAAGGCCGGGAAGTGCGATCCTGAAACCGGGTGTTCCAATCCTGTAAAAGAAAATGGTGCATCCTGCGGCGACAATAATGCCTGTACCTCCGATGACCACTGCGAAGAGGGTGTTTGTACAGGAGATATTAAAAAATGTGAAGTTGTAGATGACTGTCTTGAATCAGCTGTCTGTAATTCTGCAACCGGAGAGTGTGAAGGTGTTCCAAAGCCTGATGGTACTTCATGTACAAGCGCAGTTGTAACAGAGCTTTGTCAGGAGGCTGTCTGCCAGTCGGGAAGCTGCGTTGCCGCAGAGAAAGCCTGTGAACCAACAGACGGGTGTCATTATGCGGGGGTTTGTGACGGCACAACCGGCAAGTGTTCAAATCCTGTAAAAAATGATGGTGCCACATGTGATGACGGCAATATGTGTACTGAGAGTGAAACATGTATTTCAGGAGTCTGTGAAGGTGGTACTCAGATAACCTGTCTTCCAACAGATGCTTGTCATCTGGTTGATTCATGTAACCCTGCAGTTGGCTGTGTGGAGATTCCCGCAGCAGACGGAACTTCATGTGATGATGGCAATCCCTGTACAATGTCTGATGAGTGCAGTGAAGGTATCTGCGCAAGTGCAAATCCGGTTGTCTGTCAATCTGATAATCCCTGCAAGATAAATGGAACTTGTGATACCCTTACAGGTCAGTGCAACTATACTAATCTTCCGGACAATACTTCATGTAATGATAATGATGTATGCACTGTTGGTACGGTTTGTAAGGCCGGTGAATGCGAAGGAGGCGGTCTGGTTACATGTCCCGCTCCTGATGCCTGCCATCTTGAGGGTGCCTGCGATCCTGTAAACGGTTGTTCAAATCTGACAAAGCCTGATGACACTCCCTGCGAGGATACTGATAAATGCACTTTGGTGTCGACCTGTCAAAGTGGAGTTTGTGAAGCTGATACAGACACAGATGCAGATACTTCTTATAAACAATGTACAGATTTGGGTCAATGCTACAAGCTTGGTACCTGTGTTCCCGAGACCGGAGTTTGTACAAATCCATATGAAACAAAAGGCACTCTTTGTGATGATGATAATCTATGTACAAAAAGTGATGCCTGTGATCAGGGGGTTTGTGTAGGGTCAAATCCAGTAGTCTGCCAAAGTGGAAGTATTCTTTGCAGGGATAATATCCGCTGTGATCCCGGTACCGGTGAGTGCTTTGGTGATATTCAGGCAGATGGAACTTCATGTAATGACGGTGATTTCTGCACGAGTTCTGCAGAGTGTAAAAGTGGTGTATGTGAGAGGGTTGCCGAAAGAGTATGTACAGCTTCAGATGCCACCTGTTTTTCAGGGGGTTCATGTGACGAGGTTGGAGAGTATTGTGTAGAGGATTTACTGTTTACAGGATCATCATGTACAGAGGGTGCCTGTTTTGCAGATATTTCAGCAACATCAGGAATTACCTGGAGATCCGCTGATTCTTCTACAATACTTTCACCTGTTGGAGGTGCAGTTTTAGATTACGATAATGACGGTTATATGGATATTGTTATAGCCGGTGAAGGTGGAAACATCGCCAGGTTTCATAATAACGGAGATTCAACTTTTGATTTTGTAATATCCGAAGATGCATTTGGAACTCTTATAAATAATGATACTATTACCGGTGTGGCTGCCGCAGATGTGGATAACGACGGTGATACGGATCTTTATGTTCTCACAAAGAATGCCAATATTTTATTGATTAATAACGCTGGTGCTTTTGCAGTATCTGCAAACAGCGGATGTGAAGGTGGCGCAGGGGAGTACTCAACTTCTGCATCCTTTGGAGATTACAACAATGACGGCTGGCTTGATTTGTACGTAACAAATATTTCAGCAGGCGGGCTTCTTAACGCTCCTGTAACAGACAGATTGTTTCTTGCAGATGGAGATGGAACATTTACAGATGTGACCGCAACAGCTCTTCCGGCAAGTAACGGTTTTGCAATGGACTCAAGATGGAGTGATGTTGATGGTGACGGCTTTATAGATTTACAGATATGTAATGATCTTAAAACCGGAGTAACATCCCAGGCTTCAAAAGTTCTGTTAAATCAGGCGGGCGTATCTTTTGCTGCAATGAGTGTAACTTCTGTCAACAACAAAGGCTGTCTCTCAATGGCATCAGGTGACTACAATAATGATGGTCTGCCAGATGTGTATCGTGGTCAAAAGGGTGATAACCTATTGATGGAGGCAGAGCTTTTAACTGACACGGACAGTGATACAACTGTAGTACCTGATTCGTACGATTACACAGATGCAACAACAGCATCGGGCAGCGGGGCAGGTGAGTATGCCTGTACAAGCAAACTTCTTGCAGCAAGAAGCGTCATATTTGAAGATTTCAACAACGACGGCTGGATTGATATTTACGCGGCAAATGGAGATTATCAGGGGGATCTGACTGTCGAACAAAACAGCGGCAATATCCTCCTGTTAAACGACGGAACCGGAGGTTTTACTGATGTCTCTCTCTCTGCAGGTGTGGCTGACACAAGGGATGCAAGAGGTGTGCTGACAGCTGACATTGATAACGACGGTGATGTGGATTTAATTGTATTAAATTACAACGCAGAACCTGTAGTTTACAAAAACAGCGCAACATCAGTGGCATGGATGGCAGTTGATCTTGAAGGAACAACAAGCAATAAAGACGGTTACGGAGCAGTAGTAGAAGTAAGTTCATTTTCAGGAATTCAGACAAAAGAGCTACAAAACTCATGCGGCCCCGGCACAACCTGCGACAACCGCCTCTTCTTCGGATTAGGAACAGACGTATCCGCAACCATAACAGTCTACTGGCCCTCAGGAACAACCCAAACCCTAAACAGTCAAGCGGCAAACACCACCCACACAATAATAGAAACCCCATAAATACTTTCCCATTCCCAAAAAAATTCTGCAAACTAATCACAAATTATTGAGGTTTATAATTTAACGTGAACAGTTGATATTCTTTTTAAAAGTGAATTATGAAAATAGTTACAATATTATTATTGGCATCCTGGTTTTTATTTAGCTGTGATTTTAATGAATCCGGGGGAAATTCTATAATAAATCAAAGTGAAATGTTAACCCGACTTCGACAGGGTGAAAAAAATAGTTGTTTATTATCGGGTGGTTGAGTGTTTTGGGGTATTTTTTTGGGCACTACATTAA
>JAFGVO010000195.1 GCA_016937935.1 Deltaproteobacteria bacterium
AAAAAATAAATGACTGTTTAAAGCTAAATTTGAGGCTAAATTTTAAATAAAACAAAATGTAGGGATAAAAACAGAGGTGAAATCAACAGATTAGCCTCCGTCCGGAATTGCTCTCCCTCCGGAATTGGTCCGGAATTGTTAAGAATCTGGTTTGAAATTGATATTTATATATTTTAAGAGAGTAATTGTCTTATTAGTGGAGGGATAAATATGTTGTCCATATTTATATTTCGCAAGGTTTCTCTTATTACAAGACATTTTTCTGCTGGCAAAAGTTTTGAGTTTATAATTATGTAATTTTTTCCTTTTATTTTACATAATCCTCCAGATGTTTGAGATTGGTTTTTATCAATTAGGATAGTCTCGTATCTAATTGATATTTCTAATCTTTGTGCTGTTTGTTCAAGAAGTTTTAAAATAATATCAGGGTCACTTGTAACTGGAAGAAGGGTTTGAAACATATATTTAGGAATCAGCCCTTGGGATTTGAGGGATCAATTTGGGGAGCCTTGTTATAAACTGATGTAAATCGTTCAACATAACTATCCTTACCACAAAGGAGGATTGATGCTGCAGGCATAACATTTTCTGTCTCTTTTCTTAAAAGAGCAGCAAGAATTCGAATATCCCACTGGGCATGGGCATCTTCTCTTAATCGTGAAAAATGGTAGAGGTCTCTAACATTTACAGTAATAAGAACTCGCCTCCTGTGTGCGTTTGTAAGCACATAAGGAGCAATGTGGGGGAGGGGCTCTCTAATTTTATAAAACAGTTCTTCCGCATCTTTAGCGTGTTTTCTAAATTGCTCTTCAAGGCCAGCATCAACAATTGACGGTGGAATTGTCAGTCCAAGTGAGGGGGCATAATCAGAGATAGTCTGTGTCATCATACGATGTCGTTTTAGCTGACCGTATGCAGCAGCAGATACAGATACTTCAAATGTTAAAGATGCGTGTTCAAACTCTCTTGGTGGTGAATCAAAAAACTCCATGTTTGAAAGTGCTGTTTTAAAAATATTCAAAATCCCATCTAAACTTAAGTTGTTAACAATATTCAGACAGTCTTCAAAAGGTTTTGAAGAGGCACTAGCCAGTAGTGATGCTGCAATTATCTGATCACCATTTTTAGTATAGTTATGTAAGAGTGCATCTTTTTCAAGTTCACCCGAATTAAAATCTTTTTCAAAAAAACTGTTCGCAAGTTCAGTTAAAAGTGCCGGTGTTTTAGTGTCATAATCACTTGGTTCTGTAAAAAGAAAAATTGAAGGGGCAACATCTTTAACCTTTTCATAAAATGCTTCTGCAAGATCTTTTAGTTCCTGAAGCTTTGAGGCATTTAATCTTTTGATTATCAGTTCCAGATTTCTGGCATTTGCAGTAAAGCCAAGCTGGCCGGCTGTACAGAGAAGAGTCGCATATCTGGCATCTTCTTTAGCCCATCCGTCAACCATGTTAGCATCAGACTTTTTAAGCTGAAGTTCCGGATGTTTATCTATTAATATTGAATGTAGTTTATCGTGAAGACTGTTGTATATTTCGGCCTGCTTTTTTATTAAATTTTCAAGGTCATCTTTAAAAGGAGTGGTTTCAAGTTCAGCAGGCATTACATAGTCATTGTTTAGAGTTATATATCTCTGACTCTTTTCTGTAAATGAGCAGAGTCTGAAGTGTTCAAGCTCTTCAATTGCAAGTCTGGACATATCGATAATATCAAAATTGAAAGCAGCATGCTCTGCAACTGAGTGATGACCCATTCCGAATATAATATTTTTGTTGGATTTTCTGGCCTTGGCAACTTCGTTAAGTGCCATTTGTCTTAACTCGTTAACTGGAGCAGGGTTTCTGCTAATTCGCGCATATGCAGCCGAAAGAACCTCCGGAGTGAGTCTCTCTTTGGGTATTCCCGCATTTTCAGCTTCTTTAATAACTTCTGTATCTATATTGTATCCTGATAAAATTACTTTCATGAATTTACCTCTCGTTTGTTCAGTGCACGTTATCAGTTTAAAATGATTTCTAGCAAGAATAAATTAACATTTTTGACATAGGTCATTCATGAGGTTAATCTATATATTACTTGTTCTTTCTAATAACGGAAAAGTTAAATGAATCAGAAAAGTGACAAAAATGTTATATTGGAGATGGTGAGGCAGACTGATGATCTGCCAACACTGCCTATTGTTGTAGTTGAGGTCACTAATCTTTTAAATGATCCGTCCTCAACCCCAAAACAGCTGACAGATATAATCAAGGCAGATCAGGTTCTGACTTCTAAAATTTTAAAAATGGTAAACTCTGCCTATTATGCAATTCCAGGCGGCGTTTCAACTATTGAACGGGCAATAGTATTTCTTGGATATAATACAATTGTTCAGATTCTCCTGGGACTTTCAATGGCTCAGTTCAGCCATCTTGGAAAAGACAGTGGTATCAGCATGCATGATTTTTGGAAGCACTCTTTAGCTGTTGGAGTGACATCTGATGTTATTGCCAGATTTATCGGTCATCAAGCACCTGAAGAGGCATTTGCCGCAGGTCTTTTGCACGATATTGGAAAGCTGGGACTCTCTAAACTTGCGGGTAAAAAGTTTGGCAGTGCAATAGCAACAGCCTTAAAAAAGGGAATTCCTTTAAAACAGTCTGAAAGAGAGCACGGACTTCCAACTCATGATATGGTCGGAAATGAAATGGGGGGAGTCTGGCGTCTCCCGCCGGCCCTTTTAGCTGCAATAAATGGTCATCATCTAAATTACATTGTCAGAAGTCAGATTGTTAGAAAAGAACACCAGGCTATTGTTGATATTGTTATTCTTGCTAATATATTGGTTAAAAGATTTGAGATCGGACACGGAGGGAATTCTGAAATGCCGGATATTGACAAGGATTTGCTTGACCGCATCGGTTTGATGAGAATTCATATTCCCCAGATCAAAGGTGAAATGACCAGAAAAATTGAGTTTGCAAAGCTCTTTTTGGATATGCTTGGAGAAGATCTTTAATTAAAACTTTTTGCAAAGTGTAGTTTAACAAATCAATGATTGAATTTTTTATAACAGATTTGTATATCATTTTTACTATTTGGTTAATAATCAATAATAACTGTAATTATAGTAAGTACATAAATTGGAACTGGAGATATTTAGATTTTTATGAAGATTGACGATAATAATACAGAGGCTGAACTTCCATCTTTTGATGATTTTATTTCACCATCTTATGATGACTGGAAAAAGAGTGCTGTTGATAGTTTAAAAGGAGCATCGTTTGAAAAAACACTTTTCTCTATTGCTGACGGTATTGAAATTCAGCCCTATTATAATAAAGAAAATATTGCAGAACTGAATCTATCTAAAGAGGCATACTCTTTTGCCAGGGGAATAACTTATGATTCTTCAGATGAAATTCCTCAAAAGGTAAGTTCATGGAGAATAGGGCAGCGCTATTCAGTAAAAAGTGCAGAATCTCTCATTGAATTTTTGAAAACAGATCTGGTAAACGGTCTGGATGAAATTCATATTCCCGTTAATATCCCTGATGCTTCCGGGGTTTCCTTTTATGGCTACAATAGAGAATTTATAAAAAACGGCATCTCTCTTGAATCATTTTCAAAACTGGCACCACTTTTTAAAGAATCTAAAATTCCCGACTTTCCGGTTTATGGGGATTTCATGTCCAATTCATTTAAAGCTCTTTCACTTCTTAAAAAAATTGCAGACAATAATAATTGTGATTTCTCAAAAATATCAGGATTCGCAGGTGGTTCACCCCTTAGCCAGATTGCACTGCTTGGCAGATTGCCAGGTACAATTGAAAATGCATTTGATGAGATTGTAAAGAGTGTTGACGCATTTGGAGTAAAAGCACCTGAGCTTAAAACTGTTGTTGTCAACAGTTCATTTTATCAGTTTTCGGGAGCATGGCCTGTAAATGAGGTGGCAATCGCAATGCTGGAAGTTTCTGCATATTTAAGAGAGCTTATAAAAAGAGGAATAACTCCCGACCATGCAGCCGGTTCTATCTGTATCAACAGTGCACAGGGAACAAATTTCTTTTTAGAAATTGCCAAGTTAAGGGCATTTAGAATTTTATTTGCAGGGATTGCCTCAAAGTTTGGCGCTTCTGGTGATTCTTTAAATCTTTACATATATTCAGAGACATCCCCTGTAAATTTTTCCATAAGAAATCCCCATGTAAACATTTTGAGATCAATTACAGCAACCCTTGCAGCTGCTGCAGGAGGCGCCGGAACAATTCATACAGCCCCTTATGATGAATTTGCCAAAGGAGAGACCTCTCCATTTTCATCAAGAATTGCCAGAAACATTCAGCTTGTGGCCCGTGATGAGTTTTCAGCAGGATCTGTAGAAGACCCTTATGGGGGAAGTTATTATCTTGAAACACTGACAAATGAAATTGCAAAAAAAGCCTGGGATGTTTTTCAGAAAATTGATTCTGACTCAGGGTTTGTTGAAGCTTTTAAAAATGGAACAATTAAAAAACTTGTTACAAGTGATTTTGCATCTGGAGTAAAAGATGCAGCAAAACGTAAGAAAAAGCTGGTTGGCGTAAATGATTATGTCTATTGTGGTAAAACATCAATAGAAGTTGAAAATACTTTTAAAAATGAAATTAAAAGTAGTGATAAAGACTCTGAGTCGATTGGATTTCAGACTGCACCATTAAATATGACAAGGCTGCCTGGGATGTTTGAAGAACTTCAGGAGTTAGTTGCCAGACTTCAAAATGTAAGTTCAGAGCCTCTTGATATAATGATATTAGAGATTGGTAACAGTGATAAATTAAGATTCAGAACAGCTTTTGTTAAGAGCTTTCTGGGTTCTGCAGGTTTTGATTTTATTGTTGAAAATTATTCGGATGTTACTGCATTTAAAAATAATTTTGTTAGTAAAAACATAGATTTAATAGTTGTTTCCTCTCTTGATACTTTATATTCGGAAATAGTTACAGAACTTGGACCTTTTATGGATTCTGCAGTGCCGGATGCAATAAGAGCAATTGCAGGACGACCTCTAGACAATTTGAATATTTTTGAAGAGAACGGCTTTAAAACATTTTTATATCTTGGAGCAGATGCTGTTGAAGTTCTCACAAAGATAGCTGAGTCAATTGGTAAAAGGAAGGAGGTCTGAGATGGATTTTTCAAAAGTTTCATATGAAGAACTCATAAACGGGATTAAGGAGACTTCCATAAATAATGACTTGAAACTCCCTGAATATGACAATCATGAGCAGATTCCTCTTAAACCTTATTTCCAAAAAAGTGATGTTGAAGATGCTAAGCATATAAAGTTTACTGCAGGAATTCCTCCCTATTTACGAGGGCCTTATGCGTCAATGTATGTTACCCGGCCCTGGACAGTTCGACAGTATGCCGGTTTTTCAACAGCAAAGGAGAGCAATGAATTTTACCGCAGAAATCTGGCTGCGGGACAAAAAGGGCTGTCAATAGCTTTTGATCTGGCCACACACAGAGGATATGATTCTGATCACGCGCGAGTGATTGGTGATGTGGGAAAAGCCGGTGTTGCAGTGGATTCCATACTTGATATGAATATACTTTTTAATGGTATTCCCCTTGATAAGATGTCAGTTTCCATGACCATGAACGGTGCTGTTCTTCCTGTAATGGCTTTTTATATTGTTGCTGCAAAAGAGCAGGGTGTAAGTCTTGAAAATCTTACGGGAACCATCCAAAACGATATTTTAAAAGAGTATATGGTACGAAACACCTACATTTATCCCCCGGATGCTTCAATGAGAATTATTGCTGATATTTTTAAATATACATCACTTAATATGCCCAAATTCAATAATATCTCGGTTTCAGGTTATCACATGCAGGAGGCTGGAGCGACTCCGGATCTTGAGATGGCGTATACTCTTGCGGACGGTGTTCAATATTTAAGAACTGGTATGGATGCGGGGCTTGATATTGATTCCTTTGCACCTCGAATATCCTTTTTCTGGGGTATTGGTAAAAGTTTTTATACTGAGATAGCTAAATTGAGGGCTGCCAGAGTTTTATGGGCTCGTCTGGTAAAAGACCTCGGTGCAAAGAATCCCAAATCAATGGCTTTAAGAACTCACTCTCAGACATCAGGATGGTCCCTTACCGAGCAGGACCCTTACAATAATATTGCCAGAACAGCAATTGAAGCACTTTCTGCGGCTCTTGGACATACCCAGTCTCTACATACAAATTCTCTTGATGAAGCAGTATCTCTTCCTACCGAAGATTCGGCCAGAATTGCCCGTAACACCCAGCTTTATCTTCAGGAAGAGACAGGTATCTGCAGTAGTGTTGATCCTGTTGGAGGGTCTTATTGTATTGAATATCTTACAGACCGTATAATTAAAAAAGGGTGGAATTATATTCAGGAAATTGAGAAACTCGGAGGCATGGCAAAAGCTGTTAATACTGGTGTTCCCAAGATGCGAATCGAAGAGGCCGCAGCAAGACGTCAGGCGCTTATTGATTCAGGACGGGAGCCGATAATTGGTGTAAACAGATACAGGCAGCTCGAAGAGACAGTTATTGAAAACCGTGAAGTTGACAATACTGCAGTGAGAGACGAACAGGTTCAAAGGCTTGAACAGCTTAAACGGGACAGGGATTCCGCGACTGTTGAAAAAGCGCTTGATGAAATTTTTGAGTGTGCAAAATCGGGTAATGGCAATCTCCTTGAAAAATGTGTGACTGCCGCAGAAGCCCGTGCAACATTAGGGGAGATAACATCTGCTATGGAGAGAGTTTTTGGGCGTCACAAGGCGGTTATTCAGACTGTATCAGGTGTATACAGCAGTGAATACGGTGATTTTGATAAAATTAAAGAGATAAGATTAAAGTGCGATTCCTTTGAGAAAAACCATGGGAGAAGACCTAGAATTATGATTGCCAAAATGGGGCAGGACGGTCATGACAGAGGTGCCAAGGTTGTTGCAACAGCCTATGCTGATTTAGGATTTGATGTTGACATGGGGCCACTTTTTCAAACTCCGGGGGAGACTGCCCGGCAGGCTGTTGAAAACGATGTTCATATAATTGCAATGAGTTCTCTTGCCGGAGGGCATAAAACTCTTCTTCCAACTCTTGTGGAAGAACTTAAAAAACATGGGCGGGAGGATATTGTTGTAATTGCCGGAGGTGTTATTCCCAAACAGGATTACTCTTTTTTAAAAGAAAATGGAGCAGCTTTTATTTTTGGACCAGGTACAGTGATCACCGATTCCGCTGAAAAAATAATCGATTATATAAACAATGTATTAAGCTGAATCAAATGCCTTCAATTGAAACAAAAATTGTAAAAAAGCGCAAATTAAACTTCGAGGATTATGTAGATGGTGTTTTAAAATGTGACAGGGCAATTATCGGACAGACCATAACCCTGGTTGAAAGCAGCCTGCCGGAGCATGTTAA
Source organism: Deltaproteobacteria bacterium (assembly GCA_016937935.1). GTDB lineage: Bacteria > Myxococcota_A > Polyangia > JAAYKL01 > JAAYKL01 > JAFGVO01. The sequence goes on from JAFGVO010000195.1 coordinate 7,438, forward strand.
AATTGCAGGAAAAGTTCTTGATAAATTATCATCAAAGGCCGGAAATTCTCTTAGAATAGGAATCACAGGTGTTCCTGGGGTTGGTAAAAGCACATTTATTGAAGCTCTTGGATTATACCTTATAGAAATAGGCAAGAAAGTTGCTGTTCTGGCAGTAGATCCAAGCAGCACTATCGCAGGAGGATCAATACTTGGTGATAAAACCAGAATGGAACGTCTTGCAAAAGAGGAGAACTGTTTTATCAGACCAACCCCTGCAGCGGGAACCCTTGGTGGAGTTGCTAAAGCAACCATGGAGACAATTTT
>JAFGVO010000196.1 GCA_016937935.1 Deltaproteobacteria bacterium
AATCTGCACAACGAGCTTAACTCCAAAAACGAAGAACTTGCTAATCTGCACAACGAGCTTAACTCCAAAAACGGAGAACTTGATAAATTTAATTCCATGAGCAGTGATGAAATTATCCATTTAAAACAGGAACTGGAAAATCTTAAGATCACCAAAAAAGAACTTTTAGAAAAATTTGCAAGAGAAGAGGAGCGCTCTAAAAATGCAGGTGCCGATGCAGCAAGGTTCTCAGGTGAGCTTGATAATATAAAAGACAGAATGTCAAAACTGACTTCAACAAACATTACTCTGGAATCTGAGAAGCTGGCACTTTCAAATGCATTACAGGTTTTAAGAGATGACCTTCAATCAAAACAGACCATTGTTACAGTACCTGTTGAAAAAATTAAGACCATTATAGAGCAGGATCCTATACTCCTTTCTAGATTAGAAAGTCTTGAAAACGATAATAATAATCTGTCTAATTTAAACAGTACTTTGGACAGCGAGCTTAATGACCTGAACGCTCTCCTTGCGGAGAAAAATGCTGAATACTCCTCACTTGAATTAAAAGTTGAGATGATTCAAGAGCAGCTTGGACAAAAAGATGTTCAGATTAGTGAAAATATTGAAAAAATAAATGAACTTGAAACAGCACTTGCCAGTCAGCCTGAACCATCTGCTGTGGATGAGGATACTGAAGATAAAATAAATGAACTTAATGAAAAAATTAAAAAGAACAATAATGAATTAAACATCACTAAAAACAAGTTAAGCTCTGCACAAATGGAAATAGCTTCTAAAAACCTTGAATTGAGCCAGTTGAAAGGAGCAAAGAATTCACTTCAACAGGAGATTAATAAGTTAACTAAACAACTTTCTGATGTTGAACAGATCGTCCCTGAAGATACTGCCGTTGATGATAAGCTTCTTGAAGAGGTTGCAATTCTCGAAAGTAAAATTAAAAAGCAGGAAGATATTATTTATAATCTTGAAGCTGATGTTGAAGAAAACAAGCCTCTTTTAGACTCTTTGACTGAGCAGCTTGAACAGCGCGAACTTGCAAATAATAAACTGGAAAAACGCATTCGCATGCTTGCGACCCAACTAAAAGAGACTGAAAGCGACTCTGTAGCATGGGATATGGAACTAAAATTTAGAGATGCAAAAATTGACGCTCTTGAAGAAGAAATAAACGAGTTGCGGGAAAAACTTAGATAAGTATTGCCTTTGCCATGATAAAACCATCAGCAATTATTTTTGATATAGATGACACACTTGTAGACACAACTATGTCTTATAGAGATTCAATTATAAAGACAGTTGAATCTTACGGTTTAACATGCTCCGCTGAAGACATTTCAGATATCAAAATGAAAGGAAATGCCAATAATGATTGGCAGGTTTCTTTAGATATTCTCAGTCAAAAAGGTATTGATGCGACCCTTGAAGAAGTTACTGAAAAATTTGAATCCATTTATCAGGGTACAGAACAGCTTGCAGGATTAAAACAGAAAGAGAAACTTCTTGTAAATATTGAACTTTTACATGAACTGTCCCAGAATTTTATTTTGGGAATTGTTACTGGCAGACCGCGAAAAGATGCAGAAGAATTTTTAAAGATTAATAATATTAAAAATCTGTTTGGGGCTGTTGTTACAATGGATGACGGGCCCCTAAAGCCTGATGGTTTCCCGGTTGAAAAAGCAATGACTATTCTTGGAGTTAATGACGCATGCATGATTGGAGATACCCCTGATGATATTATCAGTGCAATCAATGCTGGTGCAATTCCAATTGGTGTTATAGGTCCTGGTGATGATCCTGAACTTGCCCGACAGGCTTTTATTGCCTCAGGCGCCCAATATATTTTAAACTCAATCAATGACATTATAGAGATTTTAGATTGAAAAAAACTTACGGAACTGTTCTTTTTCTTTTTATATTTTTTTTTACAACATTAGTTGTTGCTGAAGATTTTCCTCTACTTACAGATGACGGTGAGGCCTCTGATGGTCTTACAGAGGCACTTCTGTATCCGGCGGAATTTAAAAATAAACGTTTTGTATACATTAGCAATAGTGATGAATCCATTTATTGTCTTGATTCGAGCCTTAGCTCCAGCAAACCATTTGTACAGGTTTTTCCTCAAAGGATTACATGGCCTCAAATTGGTGGTGTTGAACTCAGGGTAAATGATATTGCTTTAAAACTCATTCCCGAAGGTAGAAAAATTACTGATAATGATCTTGATAAAGGATTTGCAATTAAGTGGCTGTTCAAGGCTACAGGTCAGGATTTTAGAACATTGCCGGTATTTAAGATTCAGGCAGTTGGAGCTGAAGTTTTTTCTACACAAGATGCCAAAGTTCTTATGAGATTTGAAGAACCTCCTCCTCAACCTATTTGTACAGACTCTCCAGAACCAGGATTTCCTTCATGCACACTAAATGAAATAAGCAACGAAATTGATGCTGTAGCTGTAAATTATAACGCAACTCTCGTGGCTCTTGCCATTTCAGGTGTCAAACCAAGGATAGAATTATATAATATAAAAAATGATCCTGAACTATTATGGCAGAGTACATTTTCACTTCAAAGTGGCGGTGTTGCCGGGGTGTCTTTCTCTTCAGACAGTCAGTATGTGGCGGCTCTGCTTGGCAATGGAGAAATTCACCGGTTTAATGCAGCAACAGGAGGAGAACATTTGGCAATATTATCAACAGGGACAATATCAAAAACATTGAGTCCTGGGAGTTTTATTGCGGTTTCATCTCAAAATGGTGAACTAACAATCTGGCGTCTTGAAGATGGAACAATAGAGTGGAAAATTTCAGGAAAAAAAACAAGGGGAGATGCTGATAAAATTGCAGTCAGTGGAGATGGACAAATTATAACAACTCTTGAATATACAGAAAGTGCTACAATAATAAGATATTGGGAAATATACAATAGCAAAGCCCTTGGACAGATTGATTTACAGGGAACAAATTACAATGATATTGCTCTTAATAACAATGGAACAAAAATATTTATCTCAAATCAGAGTATTGGACTTTTAACAGCAGATCTAACAACTAAAAATCCTGAAATGAAAAATTATAGTCAAGAAACATCATCTTGTACTGCTAATATTAATTATATTAACAGTTCAAATGAAATTCAATGTTCAGGTGAGGGTGAAATTTTTACTATTTCCCTTGAAAGCAAGAAAATATCAACATTGAAGACCCCCGTTAAATCTGCATTATGGATCGTTTCAGTTTCACTGAATGGAAAGACCATAATTGGAGTTAGTTCAGGGAAACTTCTTATCTGGCGTTAAGTTCCGTTACTCCAGGACCAGATAATAATGGAATAGATCCAAGAGCATTTACATTTGCCGGAAGACTTGTGATGATCTTAATATATTCTGAATAGAGTATATTGGTCACTTTACAATTTAGGGCGCTTATGTGGGGACGGAGG
>JAFGVO010000197.1 GCA_016937935.1 Deltaproteobacteria bacterium
AAGATAATAATGATGTGTCTACTGATGTTTGTTTTCTCAAGTTGCAGCAAGGATTCAACTCCATCAGATGATGAAAGTAATAGAATTATCGATAATGAGGATTCAGATTTTGATTCAGATTCTGATTCAACACTGCTTGTTGATACAGATACAATGGATGATAAATGTACTATCATTGAGGATATTTGGGAAATAAGCGAAAAAACAGTTTTTAAAAAGCATAACAGTCAAGGTCCTGATTACTGCATTAAAAATGATCTTGAATTCATGGAAGATTTAACAATTGAACCAGGCGTAATTGTCCAATTTGCCCCAGATGTGGAACTTAAAATTTCAGCATATGGTGGTTCAATACATGTTAATGGAACAGAAGAAAATCCTATTATTTTCAAAGGTGAAACAGATATACCTGGTTCCTTGAAAGGAATAAATATTGAATCCCCTGACCTTACCAATATTATATCTCACGCTAATATAGAGCATGCCGGTGCAAATAAAGGGAGTATCATAATTACAAATAATGCTGCAAGTACAGGTATTATTTCTTTAAAACATGTCAACATTGAAAATGGCGCATCTGCTGGTATATGGGCAGACGATTTCGATTGTGATTCAAAGTTTATTAATGAGATGGAGGATGTGACAATGTCTAATCTTGCAGGTGCACCTGTAGAGATTCCGATTAGTGGTATTGGACAGCTTGATCCTGATTCAAGCTATAATAATTCAAATAGTATTGATGCAATTGTCGTTTCTCCTAATTCAATTATTACTTCAGAAATTTGTATACCTGCAGGAGCTGTCTGGAAAAAAATTAATGATGGAACCCAGTATATTGTTCATCATGAAAGTGCAATTCAATGTGGAATGACAATTGAAAAAGGGGTTGAAATATCATTTGAGAGTGATGCCGCGTTATCAGTTGAAGAAGATGGATATCTTGAAGCTATTGGCACTCAATCAGATCCAATTGTTTTTACTGGTACATTTCAGGATGCACCATCCTGGCGGGGAATTATGTTCCAATCAATCAGTTTTCAGAATAAAATAGACTATGCCCAAATATCCTATTGCGGCTCAAGTAATCTTGATTCAATATTTTTTAAAAGTATTACATGTATTGGTCTTGATAATCAAATTTCACCTGGGGCCAGATTGACTATTACAAATTCAACTATAAGTAATAGTGGCGGCAATGGTATTGAAACTTCAACTGGTAGCACATTGACTCAGAGTGATAATGTATTTGAAAATATTGCAGGAGATGATATCATTTAAAATTATCAGTTCCACTTGTTAAAAAAATTTCACCCAAGTTAAGTTTGCTGTCCTAATGCAACCCACTGCATTAGTAATTAATTAAATAGAAACTTAACGTAAACAGAGTTTCCGGTTACACACTGAATTATTAAACCTGTTGTCCGGAATCACAAGACTTGTGTCTGTATTGCCTGAATCTTTATCCTGGAAGGCTGACTTGTGTCAGGAATAATAAAATCTTTAAGACGGGAGGTAAAATCTTTAAGATTGATGATTAAACCTTTAAGACAAGAAGCAAAAATTGTAAGATTGATGTGTAAATGTGTAAGATGGAAGGGTGTTGCGGTCTGGGGTTGAAGGTATTTGTCTGGATTAGGTAGTAATATTATTAGATTGTTTTAAATTTATTAAGGAAAAAGTTATGAGAAAATTATTTTTGGTTTTGATTTTTGTTTTTATTGGATGCGGGAAATCATCTGGCGGGGCTGGGGATACTGCCAGGAGTAATTTGATTTCTGAAAATGCACAAGATGGTAAAGATGATGTTGAGGAAGCTGTACCTGTTGAAGCTGTACCTGTTGAAGCAGAACCTGTGGACGCTCCTGCACCTGTATCTGAGGCTTTACCTGAGGCTGCTCCTGTTGAAGAAGAGAATGCTCTGGCTATTGATGGCAGTCCTTTTTTGGGGCCAAAGTACTTTATTGATTATCCTTCTGACTGGGAGATTAAATATAAATTTATGGGGAGTGACAGTCTTGGTTTAACCCCTATGGAAAGCGCTGGTGATACCTTTAGAGAAAATATAAATGTTGTTCTTGAAAATGCTCCTGCTGATTATACCAGAGCTGATTGTATTAAATCGACTATTGAAAATATGAAAAAAATGCTCAATGATTTTAAGATAATTAAACAGAGCGACATTAAAATTAATAATCTGAAATGCCATGTTATTGAATACTCGGCAACTATGGGCCAGTACCAGCTTCATAACAGGGTTTATGTTTTTATGGTTGAGCAAAGTTTATATGATGTAACTGCATCCATGTTAAAAGGGGATAGCTTTAAAAAGTTTAACCAGATTCTTGAAAATGCAGTAAAGACCTTTAAAATCAATTAATTTATAGTGTTATTGAGTGTTTAAGACGCCATTTTTCGAGGGATGACATCATTATAGGCTGGCATTTTTTCAACTCGATTATGCTGATTTTTTTGTTGAAATCATGCATATTCATTGTGTCCAGAAACCATGTTATTGCATCTGAACTTTCTATTAACTCTTCGGCTCTTCCAGGGAGGGGAGTGACAATTATTTTTTCTTTGAGACCTTTTATAACTTCATCCATTTTATTTAGTGCACTGCAAAAAACATCTTTGTTGAAATCATCTCTTTTGCCTAGCCCGATAATGGCGATGTGCAAAAAAGGAAGCCGCTGTCCGGGATTTAATAAAACAGTTTCATCTCTTTTTCCTGTAATGAAACCATTGATAAAATGCTTTGAAATAATTCCTAAAAGACGCCAGTCAACAAGTGATGTAATACCTTTAAGCGGTTTTTTATCTTCAAATAAAAATAGTATGAGAAGACCTGTTTTTTGATTTTCCAGACTGTTTAAATCGGGGGATAAAAATGATATATTTCTAGTATTGAGATATTTTGTTTTGTCTGGAGATTTCATAAGAAATGTTGAAGTTATTACTTATCTTTTTTCTCTTTGGCAATTCGATCAAGAACGCCGTTTACAAAAGATGCGGACTCTTCGGTTCCAAATTTTTTAGCAAGTTCCACCGCTTCATTTATCACTATTTTAATAGGAGTCTCCGGTTCAAAAATAAGCTCAAAAACACCCATTCGCATAATGTTGCGGTCAACTCTGCTCATTCTTTCCAGACGCCAGTTATCACTTGCCTTTTTTATAGTGTCATCAAGAGATGGAATATCACCGGCAATGGAGTTGAAAAATTTATTACTGTAATCATCAGGGAGTTCACTGTCTCCAAAGCTTGATTTAAATGAGCTTATTACCTGTTGAGGTGAATTGCCAGATGCCTCTAACTGAAAAAGCATCTGTAGAACAACTTCTCTTGCTCTTCGTCTTGTTGTCATGTTGAATTAAAGCTTTCTTGTAAGGTTTGCCATTTCAATTGCGCTTAATGCAGCTTCTGAGCCTTTGTTGCCGGCTTTTGTCCCGGCTCGCTCAATTGCCTGTTCAATTGTATCAGTTGTAAGAACACCGTAGGAGACTGGTTTATCCATATTAAGAGAGATTGACGCAAGTCCTTTTGTAACTTCGGCAGATATGTATTCGAAGTGGGGTGTTGCTCCGCGTATTACAGCCCCTAAAGCTATTATTGCATCAGCATTTGTAGATGCAGATACTTTTTTGGCAACATGGGGAATCTCAAAAGCGCCAGGAGCTTTAATTATTGTACAGTCTGAAACATCACATCCGTGACGCTCAAGAGTGTCCATGCACCCCTCAAGAAGACGGTCAACAATAAAATGGTTGAACCTTGAAACTATAATGGCAAATTTAAGACCTTTTGCATTAAGATCACCCTCAATAATTGTCGGCTTGTTATTTGAATTATTCATGTCCTTACATCTCCTTTAAAGATATCTGTTCGGTATGTTCAAAGCCCCACGCTCTTAAAGCAACAAGTTTATGAGGGTTGTTTGAAATAACCTGAAGTTTTTTAATATCAAGATCCAGCAAAATCTGAGCACCGATTCCGTACTCTCTGATGTCTGCATCATTTTTAATATTTTCGGATAAAACTGTTGAAAGCTGTGTATCAAGAGAGTCTCTTGATGGGAGATAGAGAATCACACCACGGCTTCTTTTTATTATTGCATCTACCAGTTCATCAAAAGAGACAGACCCCTTCAGCTTGTCAGTTTTAAGAAGATCTGTTGCCACATTGGCAATATGAGCCCGAACGGGAACCGGTTCTCCGTCTGCAATATTTCCAAGTGTAATAGCCAGATAGTCTCTTCTGGCAATACCGTTTTCAAGAGCCTGGTAAGTATGAATTGTAAATTCAGCTTTTTTATCACTGCCCAAAACTATTTTATAACTGTTTTTCTTTTGAACAAGTCTGTCATGCTGAAGCCTGTATTCAATAAGATCCGCAATACTTACAATCATCAGATTGTGTTCTTCCGCAAATATTTTCAGGTCATCCATTCTTGCCATGGTGCCGTCCTGTTTCATAATTTCGCAGATAACACCCGCTGGCTGGAGACCTGCAAAACGAGCGAGATCAACAGAACCTTCAGTTTGACCTGTACGCTGCAAAACACCGCCGGGCATGGCTTTTAACGGAAAAACGTGACCTGGACTTACTAAATCAGATGGTTTTGATTTAGGATCAGCTGTAACTTTTATTGTGTGAGCTCTGTCATGTGCACTAATACCCGTAGAAACACCTTCTGCCGCTTCAACTGAAATTGTAAATGCTGTTCCAAGGGATGTCATGTTCTGGTTGACCATCATGGGAAGCTGAAGTCTGTCCACCTGCTCATGATTAAGAGTAACGCATATAAGACCACAACCTTTAGTTGCCATAAATGTAATTGCTTCAGGGGTGCAAAGCTCTGCAGCCATGGTAAGATCACCTTCGTTTTCCCGGTCTTCATCATCAACCAGAATTACCATTCTACCTGCTTTGATCTCTGCTATCGCCTTTTTGGCCCGCTCAATTGCTTCCTGTTTTGTTTTCAAAATTTTACCTCACAAACCCGTTTTCCTGTAAAAAGTTCATATTAAGTGCACTGTTTTTATCACTGCTTTTATTATCGTTATGGTCACTTTTGCCACTTTGAACAGTTAAAAATCTGGTTACATATTTTGCAATAATATCTGTTTCGATATTTACAAGATCTCCAATGTCAAGGGATGAAAGTGTTGTGTTTTTTATTGTTTCGGGAATCAGCATAAGCGTAAAAGATGTATTATTAACATCATTTACAGTTAAACTTATTCCGTCAATTGCAATAGAGCCCTTTGAAGAAATCTGGCTTTTAAGGAGATTTTCATCTGGAAGTTCAAACTGGAGGCGCAGTGCTTCACCTGATTTTGTTTTGCTGGTCAACTTAACTCTTGTGTCAACATGACCAGATACAAGATGACCGTCAAGTCTATCCCCAAGTGACATTGCCCGTTCAAGATTTACTTTGGAACCAGTCTTCAGGGTTTCCATGCCGGTCAACCTTAAAGTTTCTGCAGATGCAAATACTGTAAATGTCCCTTTTGTGAAAGTTTCAACAGTGAGACATGCACCGTTGACTGCAATACTTTCACCTTTTGTGAAAGGGTAGAGTCCGGACTCTATTTCAACTCTTGCATCGTTACTGTTTTTTCGTATTGCAGTAATTTTTCCAATATCTGTAATTAGTCCGGTAAACATATTTTCTCCATCTGCCATATGAGCAGAAATTGAGATGCAACTATACACAACATAAGTATATTTTCCACATCATTTGTCTCATATATTTATTTTTTTAAAAATATGAGTAATTAGATTTTTTTTGATTTAATTAAAGTACGGCCGGAGAAATATTTTTGGAGAAATTCTTTACCTTTTGTAACCTTATGAAACTCAATTCCCATCCCCGGAGGGTTGGAATCACGTCTTGGTGGTGTCTCTTTTGAAACAGGTTTTATATCTTCACTGCCGGTAAAGCTGGAACCATTTGATTTCCAGCAGATTTTCCCTTCAGCAAAAATTTCACCAACATCCTGCAGGTTCATTCGGATATCAATTTTTGAACCGCATTCAATAATTGGCAGTGTTTGCAAAAAGAAGCCTTTTTCGCTTAAATTTGTAACTGTTCCGAGCAGAGTGATAGATTCCTGTTCAATCCAGCACTGGCAGTTTGCATTATAACGGTTTTCATTTCTTCGCTCTTTTTTATCTTGCACGCTCTTGTATCTTCCTTTTCCCCCAAGAAGCATCATCTATCGCACTATACCCTTATGCAAGAATCGGTGCAAGTTTTAAAACAGTGTAAGTTACTAAAAAATATAGGAAAAATAGAGCTTTGTATTGCATTGTTGAATAATATGGATTCAATAATGAAAGGAAAATTGTAGTGAGAGTGGATTACTCCAGGAGTTTGGCATTAACAATACTGAGGGCATCTTCAATTTTTATACGCTCCTGACGCATATCATCACGGTATCTCAGGGTTACAGTGCCATCTTCTTTAGTCTGACCGTCCACAGTTATGCAAAATGGTGTTCCTGCTTCATCCTGTCTTGCATATCTTCGGCCGATTGCATCTTTTTCGTCATAAAATGCATTTACAGAGTTTTTCCTGAAAGTTTTAATAATATCCTGAGCTGTGCCAGTAAGCCAATCATCCTTTTTAACAAGGGGCATTACCGCAACTTTAATCGGAGCAAGTTTGGGATGGAGTCTTAAAACAACACGACCCTCTTTTCGTCCTTCACTTGGAGGCTCTTCCTCGTAGGCATCAAGAAGAAACATCAAAACTGCACGGGTGGCACCGGCTGCGGGTTCAATAACATAAGGAAGATAGTGGTGACCGGGTTTACCTGTTTCAGGATTGATTTTTTGAGGATCAAAATATGTAAGCTTCTTTTTAGAGGCCTCCTGATGTTTTCTCAAATCGTAATCTGTCCTGTTGGCAATTCCTTCAAGTTCGTCCCAGCCCCAGGGATAGAGATATTCAATATCATAGCAGCCATCAGCATAGTGGGCCAGTTCGTCATCTTCGTGGGCTCTCAGTCTCAGGTGTTCTTTTTTGCATCCAAGATTTACATACCAGTTAAAACGCTCATCTTTCCAGTAATCGAGCCATGCTCTGGCCTCTTCGGGTGGTGTGAAAAACTCCATCTCCATCTGCTCAAATTCACATGATCTGAAGATAAAGTGCTCTACAGTAATTTCGTTTCTAAAAGATTTTCCCTGCTGGGCAATACCAAAAGGGGGTTTCATTCTGTAAGTACTCTGCACATTTAAAAAGTTTACAAACATGGCCTGAGCTGTTTCTGGACGGAGATAACAGGTTGAGTCCTCATTTTTTACAGGCCCGAGATTTGTTGTGAAAAGAAGGTTGAAATCTCGCTCATCACTGAGATCCGGTGAACCGCACTCGGGACAAACGTAAGGCTTTGCTGCAACACCTTTAATTGTCTTGCCGCTTGCCCGGTATTCAACTTCGCTTCCAACTTCAACAACAGGTGCTTTATCAGCTCGGAAGCGGGTTTTACAGGTTTTGCAATCAACAAGAGGGTCAGAAAAACCGCTCACATGACCAGAGGCCTGCCACACTTTTGGAGACATGATAATTGAAGCGTCGAGACCAACAATATCATCTCTTTCATGAACCATTGATTTCCACCACTGGGCCATAATGTTGCGTTTTAACTCAACTCCAAGGGGGCCGTAATCGTAAGCGGATTTCAGGCCGCCGTAAATTTCAGACGATTGAAAAATGAATCCTCTGCGCTTGCAGAGACTTGTGATTTTTTGCATGAGAGGTGCTTCTTCAAGACCTTTGCTCTTTTTTTGATCACTCATGTACTACTCCTCTATTATTTATTTAAAAAAATTTAAAATTTACACTTAAAATATTTAATAACAGATTTAAAATTAAACCGGCTAATCTTTTTTATGTTCACATAGTTCTGTAAGCACTCCGGCTGTTGATTTGGGATGTATAAAACCAATTTTAGCACCTCCGGCACCAATTCTTGGTTTTTTGTCTATCAGTTCAAGGCCTTTTTCTTCAGCCTCTTTTAATGATGCTTCAACGTCTTCAACTTCAAGAGCCATATGGTGAAATCCAGGTTTGCCGTCTCGTTTTTCCAGAAATTTTCCAACTGCACCTGATGGGTCTGTTGGTTCAAGAAGTTCAAGTCGTGATTCTCCAACTGTCAAAAATGCAACTTTAACTTTCTGGTCCAAAACTTCTTCAATGCCAGTGAGTTCAAGACCAAAAACATCTTTAAATGAAGATACATATTTTTCAATATCAGGAACTGCAATCCCAAGATGACTTATCTTTTTAACATTCATAAAATTACTCTCTGTATCATTTAATTACATTGCGTCAGGTGCAGTAACACCAAGAAGCTCCAGGCCTTTTTTTAACGATATTCTAACTGCGTCAACAAGAGCAAGTCTTGCATCTTTCAGGTTAATGTCTTCTGCAATAATTCTTAAAGATTTGTCACTGTTTCCTGTTTGCTGGTAACGGTTCCATGTCTTGGCAACTTCATAAAGTGCTCTGGCCAGTTTTGAAGGTTCAAGCTCTTTTTCTGCCTCTTCAACCGCTCCTGGTATTCTTGCGATATCTTTTACAAGTGCAATCTCTTCAGGTGCCGTAAGCAGTGAAAAATCTACATTGCCAATCTGGGGAGCACCGCCGCCCTTATTTAAAATTGAACAGCATCTTGCGTGGGCGTATTGAACTCCGATTCCTGTAAACCCTTTGGTGTTAAGAACTTCATTCCAGTCAAAGTTGTAATCAGATATACGAAGATTTTTGAGATCTCCAAAGACAATTCCCCCTATTCCAACCTCTTTAGATACCTTTTCGATATCAATACTGGTACGGGAGGAATCTTCACTCATTTTTTCAAATACACGGCTTACAGCTTCATCAAGTACTTCATTCAAGAAGACAACATTTCCTTTTCTTGTACTCATTCCGTGAATCCGGCCAAAAGTTACATGGTGAATTTTATCTTCCCAGCTGTTTCCCATAGCCCCAAGCGCCTGCTTCAATTGAGTAAAGTGCCTTTTCTGCTCGCTGCCAACAACATAGAGAGCCTTTTCAAAATGAAAACGGTTCCATCTATCTTTTGCCGCGGCAATATCCCTCGTCGCATAAAGGGTTGCTCCATCACTTTTTTTAAGCATCATAGGAGGTTCCCCATCACTGTAGGGCATATCAACAACAAGTGCTCCCTGATCAATTCGGGTGCCGGCACTTTTGTCAATCTCCTCGATAATTTCATCCATTCCGTTTCTATAAAAACTTTCTCCTTCATAAAAATCAAAATCAACATTGAGTCTTTTATAAATTAGTTTGAATTCATTTAAAGAGATATCACGAATAAGCTGCCACAGTTCCATTGCGCTTTCATCACCATCCTCCTGTTTTTTAAACATAAGTCTGGCTGCATCATCAAAGTCAGGGTCGCTCTCTTTTAACTTGTTCGCCTCAATGTAAAGTTCAAGCAGATATGAGATTCCTTCATTTTCAAGGCGTGTTTTATCACCTTTTCTATTAAACACCTCTGCAAGAAGACCAAATGTCTTGCCCCAGTCCCCCAGAAAATTTATCCTTGTAACATCATATCCCATGGCCTCATGAATCAGTGCCAGTGAGTTGCCGATCATTGTTGAACGTAAATGATGAAATCCAAGAGGTTTTGCAATATTGGGTGATGAGAAATCTAAAACAACAGATTTTCCGGCACCTTTTTGAGATGTTGCAAATTTATCACCGGCAGCGCGTATCTCATTAATAATATTTTCAATTATGTGACAGCTGCTGATTGTAGCGTTTATATAAGGACCCTCGGCTGTAACTTTTTCGAAGATAGGATTTTTTGAAATTGCCAATGCTGTATCTGCGGCAATTTTAGCCGGGCTCTGTTTCATCTCTTTTGCAAATGGAAAGCAGGGAATAGAGAGATCTCCTCTGTCTGATTCGGGAACTTTGATCATGGAGTTTAATTGATCCATATCACATTTTAAAATCTTTGATATTTCTTCAGCAAAAGCTTTTTTATAACGGTGCATAATCTGTTTTTCCAATATTTAAATCCAAGAAGGATGTATCTATACAAAAATCAGTGGAATATACAGCATATTAGTAGTTAAATGACAAGTTTGCTGTACTTTTTTTTAATTATAAATCCCAGATTTACTCTATTTATAAAAGTTGAAAACTTTAATTGTGCTGATGAAGGGGGAATTGGTAAAATTGAGATCGGGAGATTGACAATATTTTTGTTTTGATCCTATATATTTTTTTGTGTACCGGTTTTTGTCAATTGACAGATTTAAGGGAACCCGATGAAAGTTCGGGACTGCCCCGCAGCGGTAATCAGGAACGACATTCGCTTATACGCACTGGGAGATTTTTTCCTGGGAAGCAGCGAACAGTAGAAACTTCTTTTTTTTAAGAAAATGCCTGTAAGTCCGAAGACCTGCCGGAACAATTTTGATGGTTTTGTTACCATCTTACTGCCGATGGCTTCGAGGGAGGTCTAGTGCCAATAATAAAGTTTCGTTTTTCCTTCCTCAAATTTTGTGCCGTCAGAACAGGTTTTATTAACTATGGGTTCTGTAAAAACAGCTGCTGCATTTGAATGGTTCAAAAGGTTTGAAGTATTCAGGCTGATACAGTTATCTGTTTTTATATTTGTGTTTATGTTTGTTAAAGCCGCAGCAGCAGATGACAAGGTACTTACATCTAATAATGGTGAAGGGAAAGATGATCTGTGTGTATTTGAGACTGTAATTGAAGCGAGCTCTTTTAAGCCCCAAAATGATTCATCTGTAAATGTCGAAACGATTAATCTTAATGGGGAGTATAAGAATTTTAAAAGTGTAGATGAGGTTGTTTCAGATGCTTCAGGGGTTCAGGTTCGACGTTTAGGCGGCACAGGGTCAGGCTCTTATGCCTCAATTCACGGTTCAACACCAGGGCAGGTTCCTGTTTTTGTTGATGGGGTTCTTTTAAACAGCGGCTCTTCAGGGGCAGTGGATTTTTCAGAGTTAAACCTTATTCTTTTTGATGAGATTAATATATATAAAGGTGGCGCACCAGTAACTTTGGGGAGCAGCGGAATAGGTGGAGCTATTTCCCTAAAGACACGAAGCTTTTTAAAGCCTGTGTCCATACTTTCTTTGACATACGGTTCTTTTGATACATACAGACTGACAGCTGTCAGCGGTTCATCTTTTAAAAAAACAGATATACTAGCGCTTGTAAGCCTTCAGGGATCAAAAGGTGATTTTACCTATCTGAATTTAAATGGAACCCCTAATAATACTGATGATGATACTTTTGAAAAACGGATAAATAACGAACATAATCAGGCAACTGCTTTTTTAAAAATGGACAGAAGGTATAAAAACTGGAAATTCACAATTGCAGATGCTTTGATGATAAAAAAATCCGGTGTTCCCGGTATGGGAAATATACCCGCGTATGAATCAAGCTACAGCTTTCTCAACAATAGATTAGATTTTGGTGCAGATTTAAAATTTGACAGGGATTCATTTTTAAAATTTAAAATTTATTACACTCATAACAGTGATGATTTTAAAGATATTTATAATGAGACAGGTGTAGGTGCCCAGTACTCAAATACAAAAACAGATGATGCAGGGGGCTCTGTTATTTTTTCAAAAAAGTGGAGCGATAGCAATAGAACCGCTCTTAATGTAAGCTCCAGATTTGAAGGGTTGAACAGCGAAAACAGAATTACAAAAGAGAGTGATGGATATAAATTCAGAGTTTTGTCTGAGATTGGCATTGAACATGATTTCACTCCTGTCAAATCACTATTAATTGATCCTGCATTGAGGGTTACAATAATAAACTCAAGGTTTAACGAAAATAACAGTTATGTGGTTAAAGTTGATAATGTCTATTATTCACCCTCTGCCGGGTTTAAGTATGAGGTTATTAAAAATTTATTTATAATTGTTAATGGAGGTAGTTATCTTCGCCCCCCTGATATTTATGAAATGTTTGGAGATTCGGGCTTTATTACTGGAAATCCGGACCTTTTGCCTGAAAAGGGATTAAATGGAAATGGGGGTATAAACTGGAAATTGAGAAGCTCAAATTTAAAACACAGGGCATTTCTCACGGTCTCATGGTTTGGTTCTGTAGTTGATAATATGATAGCCTATGTGCAAAATTCTCAAAACAGTGTGAGGGCTGAAAATGTCGACAAGGCTCTGTTGACAGGTGTTGAGACTTCTGCGCGTCTGAAGTTGTTTTCGTCCTTTGGTATTGAGGGGAATTACACTTATATGTTTACTGAAAACAGGTCCCGCAAGCCATATCATTACGGAAAAAAACTGCCGGGACATCCGGAGCATGAGGCATTTTTAAAGCTTTTCACCGATAAAAGGCTGGGTAATTTTAAAAGCAGGTTGTTTATTACTGGAGATTACGCAGGGCAGAGCTATCTTGATCAGGCAAATCTTAAAGAGAACGCATTGGGACGATTGTTCTTTTCAACTGGAATTCGACTTGATCATTACAAGAGCGGGCTCTCATTTGATCTGACAGTTAAAAATATATTTAATAAAATTACAGCAGAAGATTCAAATGGAAATTTGCGTCCTTTGCGTGATTTTGAAGGGTTTCCACTGCCTGGGAGATCTGTTTTTGCAACTTTGTCATGGAGTGCAGCCAAATCATGAGACGGGACGGACATTTTGACTATTTTAAAATTGACTAAAATTATAGCTCTTTCACTTTTTTTTATTTTTATTTACGGTTGTAAAGAGATCGCCCAAAACAGTTCTTCCGATATAAGTAATGGTGTTTTTGTTTTAACAACCGATTATCAGTCCGGGGCTTATTCAATAATAAACAGTGATGATTACACTGTTAAAAAAAGTGCGGGAATGATCTATCAGGATGCCCTGTGCAGAAGTTTTAATATCTCTGGTGTTGAGAGTGATATATTTGTTGTCTCAAGGCTCGGAGGGGATTCAATAGATATTATCAATTTAGAAGATAACCGGAATATTGAAAATGAGTTTTCCGCTGGTGCCGGCTCTAATCCTCAGGATATTGCAGTGGTATCTGAAAAACTGGCCTATGTGGCACTTTTAAACAGACCGTATATCCTTGCAATAAATCCCCTTACGGGCAAAGAGATAACAAGGATTGATCTTTCAGAATTTGCGGACAGTGACGGTCTGCCTGAGGTTTCTTCTGTTTTTTATCATGACAAAAAGTTATATGCTGCAGTTGAGCGACTCAATATTGCTAACAGCTTTAAACCTTCGGACTACAGTCTACTTTTAATTATTGATGTAAAAAGTAATAAAGTTGAACGCAATATCAAGCTTTCATTTACTAATCCTTTCGGGCTGCTTGAATATTTTGAATTTTATAATAGCCTTGTAATTGTTGAGTCCGGCGTGTTTACATCTATGAATGATTCCACTTCTTATGATGGAGGAGTTGAGTTGTTTAATCTTGAAACAGGAGAACTGTCAGGTGCGATTATTTCAGAAAACGAGCTTGGTGGAGATATTCTCGATGCTGTTTTATTAAATGATAAAAAGGGTTATGCGATAGTTGGCAAAAAGAGTGATACAGGCTCAAAGACTGATGTTGTATCTTTTATACCCGGAATTTCAGGAGTGGCCGGTAATGCTGCAGCAGGGAAAGTTATCAAGACAGTTTTAAAATCTGACAGCTGGTCATACAACTCTGTTTCTCTGTCTCCTGACGGTTCTCAAATATGGATAAGTGACAGAAGTATTTATTCACCAGGTATAAGAATTTTTAATACTGATGATGATAAAGAGATTCAAGATAGTCCAATAGATACGGGGCTCCCTCCATCGATGGTCTGTTTTAGTTACTCATCGGATGTTGACTCTGATAATAATTACTTTTCAACAGACAGTGAAACTGTAAAAGAGACGACCAGTGAAACAGATAGTGAGAGTTCTGATTTCCCTGCAGAGCTTTCTGTATCAATGGATTCTTCACAAATATCAGGCTGGGCAGATGAAGTTTTTGATTATAAGCCAGGGGATTCCGTTGACCCCCCCTGGAATGATCCATTAAATGCAACAGGTCCTGCGGAAGGCAAAACTGAAAATGTCGTATCATTAGGTGAGGGAGGGGCAATTGATTTGATATTTAATCCCTCTGTGAAAAATACGGACGGTGATGACTTTGCTGTTTTTGAAAACTCATTTAGCGATAACTTTTTAGAGCTGGCATATGTTGAGGTGTCAACTGACGGAGTAAATTACATAAGGTTTGAAAATTTTTATCTGGGTAAAGAGCCAGTCTCCACATACGGAGAATCAAATCCGGAGGACATTCAGGGGCTTGCAGGAAAATACAGAAGGGGTTTGGGAACACCCTTTGATCTGGAATCTCTTAAAAATACAAGCCCTGTAATTGAAGGCATAGTTGATATTAACAATATTAAACATATACGAATCATAGATATTATAGGTGACGGAACATTTTTTGATTCAAACGGCAATCCCATATATGACCCTTACCCCACAACAGGAAGCGCAGGATTTGACCTGGACGCAATTGGCGTATTGAATTAATTGTGCCAAAGCGGATGTATAATGCTTATTGTCATTGAGGCAGAGTTTATTTGGAATGTTTGACAAAATGTCGTAAATTCTTTGAATCTGCTCTGTTTTTACCTGGTTATTATTCCTTAATGAACCGTAATTGCTGACTTTTATCTTGTTTGTGATGTTTGGCACAAATTTGGCATATATAAAGTAGTCAAGGCGTTTATTGTAATGCTTTATTTAATTTATTAATTGGAAATTTAAAACTGACAGGTGAAAATCATGAATTTAATTAAACTAAACTTTACGAATGTGATTTGCTGTTGTAACTGCCTGTCAGGATTTTGTTTTTATTTTAACTTTGACCTGGAGCTTTTTTGATATGGCTGATAACCGCAAATTTTTTACAGTGCAAAATAGAGCTAAATTTTTATCTCATTTTATCTTTGTTGTCATTTTTCTACTGCTTCTTTTTGGTGAGGCAGCTGTGGCAAATCCACAGGATGCCGGGAGGCGCCCCTCACGAATAAGAAATAATGTGCCGGCAAATACTCCTGCCGGCAGAGGGCCTGCAGGAGCGTCAGCTGCTACACCTGACAGACCAGCAGCTGCTCAGCGTATTGCACCACCAGTTAATAATGGTGCCAATGCTGACAGTGGTAACTGGAGTGAGGTTGGGGATGCAAAAAGCCTGGATGTAAATATCGAATACAAGAAGCCTAAAAGAGGGACAAAGTTTGCATTTAATCTTGTGGATGCCGACCTTATTGAGCTTGTTAAGATTATTGGTAATATTTCAGGTAAAAGTTTTATCATCGGCGGAACTGTTCCCAAAATTAAGGCTACAATTTATGCTCCCGCTCAGATTACTGCAGCAGAAGCATATACTACCTTTTTAAGTATTCTTCAGGTTAACGGTTTGACTGTTATTCCTTCTGGAAGATATCTTAAAATTGTTCAGGTCGCTAATTTGGTTGGTCAGAAGACACCTATTATGCAGAATGTGCCTGATAATGATCAGGTTATTACAAGACTTCAGCCTGTAAGTAATGTTGATGCTGAAGATTTGGCATCTCTGTTGGGTCGATTTAAATCACCTGATGGTGATATTACAGTTTATGCCCCTACCAATACTTTAATTATTACTGACTACGGCAGCTCCATTCGCAGACTTGTCAGACTAATTACACTTTTAGATGTGACCGGTTCAAAAGAGCAGATTTGGGTTGAACCTGTTAATTATGCTTCAGCCGATGAGATTGCCGCAAAAATTGAAGAGATTTTTGATAGCGGAAGTACTAAATCAGCACCTGCAGCTGCACCTGCCAAAAGAAGAAGAGGCAAAAATCAGCCTGCGGCTGCAGCACCAGCACCTGCATCTGCAGATTCAGCATCAACTGTTAATTATTCGAAAATTATTGCAGATGAGAGAACAAATTCTCTGATTATTGTTGCTTCAGAAGAGGGATATCTTAGAATTTTAGAACTTGTAAAAATTTTAGATGTATCTGTCGATGGAGAGGGAACCCTCCATGTTAGAAAACTTCAGCATGCCAGTGCAGATGAACTTGCAAAAACACTTTCAATAATAACAAAAACTAAAAACTCAACTGCAAAAGGAAATAAGGGAGCTGCAGCAACAAATTTATTTGAAGGTGAAATTCAGATTTCAGCAGATAAAGCTACAAACTCACTTGTTATAGTTTCATCACTCAGAGATTACATCAGTCTTAACGCTGTAATTGATGATCTTGACTCTATGCAGCGTCAGGTTTTTGTAGAAGCCGTTATTATGGAGGTTGCACTTTCAAAAGACAGAGAGATTGGTGTTGGTCTTCATGGCGGTGGATTGGCAGGAAGCGGAGATAACAAAAGTCTGATTTACGGATTGAGTTATCTGCCCGGCGGCCCAAATAGTTTTTCTATGGATCCTTCTGCACTAACAGGTTTGGCAGCAGGATTGAGCGGTCCTGAGATACCAGGCTCTGAAGATCTTGTGGGTTTTTCTATTCCTGCTTTTGGGGTTGCAATTCAGGCTTTGCAAAAAAATACTGATGTAAACGTTCTGTCTGCACCAAATATTTTGGCAACAGATAACGAAGAGGCATCAATTTCTGTTGGTGAAAATGTTCCTGTTCTTTCAGGTATCAACTCAGGGGCGGCACTTATGAGCAGTCTAATGGGTTCACAGGCATTAAGTTCAAGCGGTGTTTCTGCGGGTTCTTTAAACAGTCTCACAAGTTCATATAAACGTCAGGATGTTGGTATAACTTTAAAAATTACTCCTCACATTAATGATGATAATCAGGTAAGACTTGAAGTAGACCTGGAAATAAGTGAAGTTAAATCTGTTGATGAGTCAGGACCTACAATTTCAAAACAGAATGCTAAAACAACTTCGGTTGTGGCAGATCAGCAGACATTTGTTTTGGGTGGTCTCATAACTGATAATGAGGTTGAAACTACGACTAAAGTTCCTGTGCTTGGTGATATTCCTCTTATCGGAATGCTTTTCAGACACAAAGGGACTACAATAAAAAAACGTAATCTCGTTATATTCTTGACTCCGTATATAATTAGAAATGCGGATGATTTCAGAGATATTTTTCAGAGAAAAATGGCTGAGCGAAGAGAGTTTATTGAGCGCTATACCGCGTTTGAGTATCATCGCTACGATCCACACCTTGAATGGGCCAGAACCAAAGGTGCACTTTCCGTTATTAATGACGTTATTGGTAAAGAGCAGAATGATTTTGAAATGAGGAGTATGATGGCGGATGAAAAGGTTGATTCTCACACGCCTAAAAAACCTCTGGGGTTTTCTGGAAAAGGTAAAAAAAGAGTGCGTGGTGAAGGTGCAGCTGAAGAGGGCGATGGCGGAACTCCGGATGACGGTGGTGATATTGTGATTGAAGCGGGATCTCAACCTGATGATCAGCCCGCAGATGTTCCTGAATCCGGAGGAGAGAGTGATTAGTTCAAGGGATAATTTTGTCGGCCAGATTCTTATTGAAGAAAATCTAATTACTTCGATGGATCTTGAAGCTGCTGTTCTGGCGGCAACTGCTAAAGATATTTCACTATGTGAATATCTTAAAAATGAAAAAATACTTTCAGAAGCTGATTTCTGGAAAACTGTATCAAAGCGTTTAGGACTTACTTTTCTTGAAGAGATTAAGCCCGATGATGTTGATATCGAACTTATAAAAGATCTGCCGATTGTATTTGCAAAAAACAACAGGGTTATTCCTCTTGAAAAAACAGCCAACGGTGTGAAAGTAGCCTGCGCAGATCCTTTTGAATTAAATTCACTTGATACTGTTCAGTCAATAATCGGTTGTCCCGTTGAAGCGGTCGTCTCTCTTGGTGAAGTTATTTTAAATGTTATTAACGCTGTTTACGAGCGTTCGGGCAAAGATGAGGATCTTGAAGGGGAAGGGGCTAAAGAGGAGGAGGAACTTACAGATCTTATTGATGCGGAGGATGAAGCTCCAATTATCAGATGGGTTAATAATCTTTTTTTTGAAGCTGTACGGCGACGTGCAAGTGATATTCATATTGAGCCTCTGGAAAAAGAGGTCGGTGTAAGATACAGAGTTGACGGTGTTTTACAAAATGCCAAAAACGTTAAAAAGGCATTTCTTGCATCTATTATTTCGAGGGTTAAAATCCTTGCAAAGTTAAATATTGCCGAAAAGAGGCTTCCTCAGGATGGTCGTATTTCTCTAAAAATTGCCGGGCGCCCAATTGATGTTCGTGTTTCAACAGTTCCCACAAGTCAGGGTGAGAGGGTTGTTATGCGTCTTCTTGATAAGCAGGCTGTACTTCACGACGTCTCTGATCTTGGATTCTGGAAGGATCACTATACTCTTTTTCACTCTCTTATTAAAAGACCCCATGGCATTATTCTGGTTACAGGACCAACAGGTTCCGGAAAGACAACAACTCTTTATGCGGGCCTTTCTCAGATTAATACTCCTGACAGAAATATTCTTACAGTCGAAGATCCTGTTGAGTATGATATTGAGGGTATTGGTCAGGTACATGTCAATCCTAAAATTGATCTGACATTTTCAAGCGGACTCCGTGCCTTTTTGAGGCAGGACCCCGATGTTATCATGGTTGGAGAGATCAGGGACAGGGAGACTGCCGAGATCGCGGTTCAGTCATCTCTTACTGGACACCTTGTTATATCTACTATTCATACTAATGATGCTGCGGGTGCGCTTACACGACTTGTTGAGATGGATATTGAACCGTTTCTTGTTGCTTCATCAATGATAGGTATTCAGGCTCAGAGACTTGTTCGTGTACTTTGTCCCCATTGTAAAGAGTTGTTTACTCCTACTCGTGAACAGCTTGAAGAGCTAGGTGCAAATCCCGATAATCCTTATGCTCAGGGGGCTGTTCCCCAACATCATATTTATCAGAATGCGGCATCTAAATTAGAACCGCTAAAACCCCTGACAGAAGGTGTTACTTCTCTTTATAGAGCGGTCGGGTGTGATGAGTGTCTTGGACTGGGTTACAAAGGACGAACCGGTCTGTACGAAATGCTCATGATAACTGATGAGATTCGGGCACTTGTGCTTAAAAATGCCGATTCAAATACAATAAAAAAAGTAGCTCTCGAAGAGGGTATGGTAAATCTTAGAGAAGACGGAATCAGGAAAGTTCTCTCCGGTGTGACATCAATTGAGGAAGTTCTAAGAGTAACCCATGATGATATGGATTAGAAAGACAGTTTATTATGCCCCTTTATAAATACGAAGGTATACGTAAAAAAGATGGTCGCAATATTAAAGGTGTTCAGGATGCCGAGAGCGAAAAAGTATTAAAATCATCTCTTAAAAAAGACGGTATTCTTCTGACATCTGTATCTGAAAGAGGGGAGAAGTCCAGCCAGTCCGAAGTTGATTTTTCAAGATATTTTAACAGGGTTAAAAAATTTGATGTGGCTCTTGCAACAAGACAGCTTGCGACTTTAACAAAAAGTGGAGTGTCTCTGGTTGAGTCACTTACAGCAGTTATTGATCAGACTGATAAACCCGATTTAAAGAGTGCAATAACTGATGTCAGGGATCAGGTCAATCAAGGTATAAGTCTTGCGGAGGCTTTTGGACAACATCCGAAAATATTTGATAAACTCTTTTGTAATATGGTTCATGCAGGAGAGCAGTCAGGTACTCTTGAACAGGTTCTGGCCCGTCTTGCTGATTTTATTGAGGCTTCGGATAAGCTTAAAAATACAGTGATTGGCGCATTGGCTTATCCCGGTTTTATGCTTGCTGTCGGTGTTATTGTAATTAATATTTTAATGGTTGTTGTTGTTCCTAAGGTTACGGCTATTTTTGACAGTTTTGATAAGGAGCTGCCAATTTATACAAGAGCGCTAGTTGGCTTGAGTAATTTTTCAAAGTCATACTGGTGGGTGATGTTGATCATTACTGTAAGTGCAGTAACATTTTTTTTAAAGTGGAAGAAGAGTGAAAAGGGAGAATATAAATGGCATAAATTTATATTAAAAGCCCCTCTGTTTGGAAAACTTGTAATGATGCTTGCAATTTCGAGATTTGCCAAGACTCTGGCAACTCTTCTCTCATCAGGTGTTCCTCTTTTGACTGCAATGGATATTACAAAAGGGGTACTTGGAAATGTTGTTTTGGAAAAAGTTATTGTTGATGCGGGAAATTCAATTAAAGAGGGTGAGAGTATTGCTGAGCCTCTTAAACAGTCAGGATATTTTCCGCCTGTTGTAACTCATATGATTGCTGTGGGCGAGAGAACCGGGCAGCTTGAAACAATGCTTGAAAACGTATCAGATTCATATGATGTTCAGGTTAATGCCCAGGTTATGACTTTAACATCTCTTCTTGAGCCTTTACTGATTGTATTGATGGGGGTTGGTGCAGGCGGAATTACCGCAGCAATTCTTGTACCGCTTATGAAGATTAATGAGTTTGTATAATGGGACGTAATAAAGAAATACTTCTTGGGAAGAAACGCCATGCATCTAAAAAGTCCGGCGCTCTTATTAGAAAAATTCAAATATGGTCTTTTATTATCTCTTTAATATTTTTTGCTGTTTTATCTGTTAAGTGGATGGAGAAAGAGAGACGAATCAAGCAGGCCCAGATTGATATTTCCCGTATTGCTCATGCCGTGAGACTTTTCAGGGTTGATTTTGGAAGGTGTCCCTCAGGTGTTGAAGAGCTGACTATACCACCCGAAGGTGCCCCATATATTTCACCTGTTTCAGATCCCTGGGGCAGATCTTATAAACTGGAATGTCCTGCAAAATGGGATCAGGATGATGTAGATGTAATCTCATCTGGACCGGATCCTGAAATTTCAAAGGATAATATTAAAAGTTTAGTATTAGATATGAATCTTTAAAAAGATACAAAGGAGTTTATTATGAAAAAAAGAGTAACAGATTATTTAGGAAAATTTATTAAAAAAATGTCAGTCAGGCACAGTGATTCATCTGAAGCTTCAAGAGGTTTTACGCTGATTGAGATTATGATTGTGATTGTGATTGTGGGTATGATGGCTACCGGTGTTACTATTGGTCTTGTATCAAGACTTGCTGATGCGAGAATGAAAGCCGCTCACCAGGAGTCCTGTACGATAAGATCCGCAGTAATTCTTTATATGGCTCAAAATGGGGGCGAATGTCCATCCATTGAAGATCTAAAATCAGGAGGGTTTCTTGATACTAAAATGAGAACTCTTGATCCATGGAACAATGATTACAATGTTGACTGTGCTGATGGTGACCCCGATGTTTACTCAACGGGAAAAGACGGAAACGGCAGAGTCGGGTGTGATCAGGGTGAAGATAAAGAATAGCAGGAAAATAATTGTTGAATGAAAAAATTTGTTACAGCATTGGGAAAAACCGGATCTCACCAAATAAAGAGAGGTTTTACTATTATGGAAATTATGATTGTTATAATCATAGTGGCCGTTGCTGTTACAGGTGTTGCATTAAGCATGGGCGCAAGTAAATCTGCCAACCTTCACTCTTCATCATGGATGCTTGTTTCTGCTGTTAAATATGCCTATTCCAGAGCGGTATCATCGGGAAGTACTGTTAGAATAGTTCTTGATTTTAGCGAAAATACAATTCAGCTTCAGGAGACATTCGGGCGTGTTGTTTTAAACAGAGACGATGAAACCGGAGTGGGGCTTAATCGTGAAAAATATGAAGATGAGTATAAAGCTGATGGTTCTGTTGAGGAACACTCCCTTTCAGACAAAATGAAAAATATAGGACCGGTTGTCACTGGACAGTCAGTATCATCGGGTACCGGTGATGTTACGGGTTCTCTTGCCGGAGAAATGGCGATTTCGGATCCGTTTTTAAAATCTCTTCAGGATGGTATGGCCGGTGCCGGAATTCCCCATTACAAAGGCCCCAGATTTGAAGTCATCGAGGGTTCGAGGGGAGAGAAGCGACCTCTTAAAAAAGATATACGGTTTTTAAAAGTGTTTAGTCCCCATGCCCCCGAACCTATTGAAGAAGGATTTGCTTTTATCTATTTTTTTCCAACAGGAATGACTGAGCACACATACATTCAGTTAACTGATTCTGATGAGGATGATCCCCATGTAAAAACTGTAATCATTTCTCCATTAAGTGGCAGAACAGTTATTCATCATGAGGCAGTTGAACCTGATATGGAAGACCTTTCTGACGTACAGGAAGGCGAGCAATGATTAATAAATCATCACCTGCCGGCTTTACCATAATTGAGGTAATGATTGCGGTACTTCTTTTGTCAATGTCATTAGTAGCTATTTTCGGTGCCCAGTTTTCTGCGGTGGCAACTGCCGGGTACGTAAAAAATATTACCACAGCAACTGAACTTGGACGCTGTAAAATGAGTGAAATTGAGTTGGATTTTCAGCTTGAGGGTTTTCAACTGGATAGTGTAACTGATTCGGGTGATTGTTGTGAATTTATGGAAGGGGAGCTGCCTGGGGAGTTTACATGTGAGTGGGAAATTAAAACCATTACTTTTCCCGATATGACAGATGCAATGGCCGGAGGACTTTCTGGTTCAGGAGATACAGATTCCGGTGGCGGTTTAATGTCTTCGGTTCTTGGAACTTCTGTAAATGATCCTGCCATGTCAGGCATTCTCGATCAGCAGCTTGGCGGTATGGATGAAGATTCTATGGAAAGCATGGGGATGGGGATGATTTCCGAGTTTATGCCAACAATTACATCACTTCTCGAACAGGCTATTAGAAGAGTTACTGTAAAAGTTATGTGGAAAGAAGGTATCCACGAAAAAGATTTTACCCTTGTTCAATATGTTACTAATCCAACTGAAGGACCACTTAAACTCCTTCAGGATGCTGCAACGATTGATGCGCTAACACAAGGTCTGCAGAGCCAGACAGGGAGCTCAGGCAGTAATTCAAATAGTAATTCAAACAGCAAAAAAAGCAGAAAATAGGAGACTTGAAAAAGGTGAATTTTAGAGGTTTTACATTGATAGAAGTTATGATCTCCCTTGTTGTTATCGGGATGATTGCCATAACTGTATCAGCTGCAACAAGTACGACTTCTAAAACAACTGATATTGTTGGCACCTCTCAGGATAACTACCATCAGGTTCAGGTTGCATTTGATTTTTTGTCCAGAGATTTAAGTTCTGTATTTTTATCATATCACAGAGCTCCTGTCGAAGTTGCCCATGATACAGTTTTTATTGGAACAGATGATGGGACAAGTGACAGTATTGATTTTGATGCGTTTTCTCATACCAGACGTTTTTTTGATTCGAAAGAGTCAGATCAGGCTGAAATATCCTATTATGTTGAGAGAGATAAAGATGATTATGACGTTTTAAATCTTATGCGCAGAGAGTCCGGCGTTCTTGATGATGACGCTATTCATGGTGGGCAGCATATGATTCTTGTAAAAAATATCTCCGGATTTGATGTCCAGTATTTTAATGTTTCAAACAAGGAGTGGCAGGATGAATGGAGCACAACTCAGGCATCAGGAGAGGGTTCTATTTTACCAATGCAGGTCAGGGTCAGACTTACAGTAAAAGAGCGTATAGGCCCCGGACATCTGAATACGAGAGACGATGTATATAAAGAGGTTTCATATGGAACCCAGATTCCAATTCCCATGAGAACACCAATACTTCTTCCCTGGTGGGTTCCAGGGCCTCCTTTGGAGGTGAACTGATGGCTGATAATTTTGAGAAACGGGAGTCTCTCAGGGAGTCTCAACGAGGGGTTGCTCTTCTAATAGTGTTAATATCTTTAACTATTCTCGCGGTTATGACTGCAGATTTTATGGAAAACAATGAGACTTCTCTTATAACTGCAGTAAATCACAGAGATTCAGTTCAGGCGGAGTATCTTGCAAGATCTGGAGTTAACCTTTCCAGGCTTCTTCTCTCTGCTCAGTCTCTTCCCATGTTTAAACAGCTTATGAATTTTCCTATCTGGGAATATGCGGATCTTATACTGGAGCCATTTTCAGCAAGTGGAGGTGACGGGGGCATGATGGGTGAGATGATGGGTTTTTCACTTAACGCCGCCGAAGGGCTTGGACTTGAAGAAGATCATGAATTTTCAATTCAGATTGTAGATGAAGACAGTAAAATAAATGTTAATTTAGGATCTAATCCCGACCCGAAAATGAGCAAGGGCATTTATAATAATCTTCTCTCTCTTGTATCTCCTGAAATGTACGATGAACTATTTACCGGAGATGATTATCGGGATGATATGGATAGAGAAGAGATTATTGGTGAAATATTTGATTATATAGATGCTGATGACGACAGCTATATCGGCGGAGCAGGGGAGGAAGCGTATTATTCTTCAACTGTTCCTCGTTATGAGAGAAAAAATGCTCCTTTTGACAGTCTTGAAGAACTTCATATGGTTCATGGTATAGGGGATGACTTCTGGTCTGCATTTGTTGATCCCAATCCTGAAGATGTCACATCTAGAATTTTAACAGTTTGGGGGAAAGGTCTTATCAATGTAAATACAGCAAATACTCAGGTGTTATATTCCACATTGTGCATGCTTGCTACCGACAATGCGGGTAATACTCCGTGCACAGATCCAATTATAGCAAATAATCTCATACAGATTTTACAGACATATAGTTTTCTTAAAACTTTTATGCCTGCAAAAAATGTAAAGGATTTTTTAGATAAAATTAAAAATCCCGAATCAATGTTTCTTATTGGTGTTGCGGGCTTTCCAATTGATAACAAAAGCGGAGAAAAAATGCTTTCAACTACAAGTCAGGTTTTTTCCATTTATGTAACAGGAACTGTAAAGAATGCCACACGTCGCATTCATACTGTAATAGATATTGACCCAAAAGAGCCGGATATTATCGATCCCGAGACATCAACGGCTGCATCTGGAGGTAAAATTATGTACTGGAGGATGGAATAAATGAGCCAGCATTTTATAGGCCTGGATTTAGGAACTGACAGTGTAAAAGCTGTTGTGATTAAACAGGGTTTAAAAGGTGGAGAGATTGTATCTTCTTCTTTTGAGCCTGTAATTCATGATTCAAATGGTGATAATACTAATTTTGACGTTGTGGCAGCTGCAGAAAGATTACTTGGCAATCTTGATTCCAGCCTTGATGTTAAGAATACACCAGTTTATTGTTCACTGCCTGGAGATATGGTTTCCATATACAAAATATCTCTTCCGGCAAGTGCATCAAGAAGAGCAAAAGAGGTGCTTTTATTTGAACTGGATGAGCTTTTGCCATACAGCAGTGATGATGCTGTTTTTGATTTTATGGAAATCAAAAGAACGGCCAGCGATGTACTTTATAGTATTGCTGTTGTTCATAGAGATCGTTTTAAGGTATGGATTGAAACTCTTCAGAAGGCAGGTATAGATCCGGCCGAAGTAAACTGCGCGCCACTTGTCTATTCATCATATTTTAATGAAGCTGGCAGGTTTAATAAAGTTTCGGTAATAGTGGATATTGGATATTCAAGAACTAACATTTCAATCGCAGGTGATCCTGTATCAACATCAAGAACTGTTTTAAGAGGCGGCAGGCTTATGACGAGTACACTTCGTGAAGCTGCTTCAGCAGATTTTGAAACTGCAGAACATCATAAAATAAGTGAAGGTCTGAACGGTCAGGTCGGAAAAATTTTAGAAGGTTCTCTTGAAATGCTTGTTCTTGAAATAAGACAAACTTTTAATGCACACCTGGCAGAAGGCGGGGCTCCTGTTGAAGAAATTTATATTTGTGGTGGAAGTTCAAAGCTTTTAGGGCTTAAAGATTATTTAGCCGCAAAATTGCAATTACCTGTTATTGAACTTAGAAATAATCACGGTAGCGAAAATCAGTTTGTTGAACATGATGAAAGAAAT
>JAFGVO010000198.1 GCA_016937935.1 Deltaproteobacteria bacterium
ATTATTACTTTTTGTTAATTTTTTTAATCTACAGCTTTTTATTAATCTACAGGAGGTACAACTGTTATGAGCTGCTGCAACTGTCCAGCCAACACCATCAGTGACGAAAAGTTCCTGGAAATCCAGGAGGTACTGAAAAAGTATCCCAAGGGAAAAAGAGAGTTTCTTATTCCCATCCTTCAGGATGTACAGGACATTATGAGTTACATTTCCAGACAATCCATGACTATTATTGCTCAACATGTACAAATACCCGCCAGTAAAGTCTACGGAGTTGTCACCTTTTACAACCAGTTTAAACTTATTCCGCCGGGTAAAAACGAAATACTCGTCTGCAGAGGCACTGCCTGTCATGTGCGCGGATCGGATCAAATACTAAAGGCATTTGAAGCCGAGCTTGGCATTAAAGCGGGAGAAACAACATCAGACGGTGAATTCGGACTTGATATTGTAGCATGTTTAGGAAGCTGTTCGATTGCGCCGGTTATAACTGCAAACGGTACCTTCCACGGAAGAATTACCCCTAAGGATATTCCGAATATTCTAAAACAGATCAAGGAGGTAAAAAAGTAATGTCAGAAAAAAATTCTCCAATTTTAAAACCAACCCTTGATGAACTCATAAACGGAAATATGGCGTCTGATATGAATGCGGTCATTGAAAAAGAACTTTCAAATCAGATAACATTCTATATTGGTCTTGGAACTTGCGGCCTTGCAGCCGGAGGTCAGGCAGTTTATGACAGACTTGTAAAATTTTCGCAGGAAAGCGGAATAAAATTTCAGATTAAAAAGGTGGGATGTGTGGGATTTTGCCAGGAAGAAGTGATGGTAGATATCAAAAAACCCGGTCAACCCAAAATCAGTTTTAAAAAAGTTGATATTAAAGCAATCGAAAAAATATTTGAAGATTATATTGTTAACGATAAAATACCAATGGAATATGTTCTTGGTATCTCTGAAAATTTTCCCTTTGAACAGAAAAACATTAAAAAACCGGGAAGCATGAAAAAAATCCCCCTATTTGAAGATCTTAGCTATTTTAAAAAACAAAAAAGGCTTGTTCTTAAAAACTGCGGAAGAATCGACCCGGAATCTCTTGAAGAATATATTGCCAATAATGGCTATGCTGGTTTAGCAAAGGCTTTAACAAAAATTCCGTCAAAAGTAATTGACATAATCACTCAGTCGGGTCTTAGGGGCCGCGGAGGCGGCGGATTTTTAACCGGCAAAAAATGGTCTTTTGCTTTCGGCCAGAAAAATGATGTTAAATATGTGGTATGCAACGCCGACGAAGGAGACCCGGGAGCATTTATGGACCGTTCAGTTCTTGAAGGAGACCCGCACAGGCTTCTTGAGGGAATGATGATTGCAGGCTACGCAATAGGCGCTTGCAAAGGTTATATTTACTGCAGAGCAGAATATCCTCTTGCCATTAAACGGCTTATTAAAGCAATAGACCAATGCAGAGATGCCGGGCTGCTTGGAAAAAATATTCTTGGCTCGGGATTCGATTTTGACATTGTAATCAAAAAAGGAGCAGGCGCATTTGTTTGCGGCGAGGAAACCGCTCTTATAGCAAGCATAGAGGGCAAAAGAGGCATGCCCAAACCCAGACCGCCCTTTCCTGCTGTTGCTGGTGTATTCAACAAACCAACAATAATCAACAATGTGGAAACCCTTGCAAATGTTTCAAACATACTTTTAGATGGCCCGGAAGTTCTTAACACAATCGGAACCCAAGACTCAAAGGGCACAAAAGTATTTGCACTAACCGGACAGGTTGCAAACTCAGGACTAATAGAAGTTCCCATGGGCATTTCTTTACGCGAAATTATATATGATGTGGGCGGTGGAATACTCAACAACAGAGACTTTAAGGCAGCCCAAATCGGCGGGCCCTCCGGCGGTTGTCTTCCTAAGCAGTGCCTTGATACCCCTATTGATTACTCCTCTCTTATTGAAAAAGGCGCAATGATGGGCTCCGGCGGTCTGGTTGTAATGGATGATCAGACCTGTATGGTTAATGTTGCAAAGTTTTTTATAAACTTTACAAAGCAGGAATCCTGCGGCAAGTGTATTCCCTGCCGTGAAGGATGCACCCGTCTTTTGGAAATGCTTGAAATGATAACAGAAAATCCTGACAATGAAGAAGGAGCAGCATTAAAACGCTTCAAAGCAGTAACAGAACTTGAGCAAACATGTCACCTTATTAAGGATACAGCTGCCTGCGGCCTGGGCCAAACAGCGCCTAATCCTATTCTGTCAACACTCAGATGGTTCAGAGATGAATATGAAGCCCATGTTTATGACCGCAAGTGTCCGGCCGGCAAATGCACATCCCTGCTTACATTTACTATTGAAAATGACAAATGTAAAAAATGCGGCCTCTGCAAGAAAAAATGTCCAAATGATGCCATTCTGGGTGAAATCAAGTATACCCATTACATTATTCAGGAAAAATGCGTTAAATGCGGTGTTTGTTATGAAGTGTGTCCTTTTAATGCAATCAAAGCAGAATAGGCGTTAAGACCAAAGGAGTTAGATAATGATAAACGTTAATATAAATGGAAAAGCCTACCAGTTTGGTGAAAATCTGACAATTTTACAGGCATGCCAGCAGGTAGGAATAAAAATACCGACCCTCTGCTATCTCAAAGACCTTGCTCCAAGCGGCAGCTGCAGAATGTGTGTTGTTGAACTTGAGGGCGCTAAAACCCTTGTTACATCATGTGCATATCCATTAAATGACGGAATGGTTATAAAAACAAACACAGCAAGAATACGGGAAGCCAGAAAGATGATAGTTGAACTGCTTATAGCCAATCATCCAAATGACTGTCTTCACTGTAACAAAAGTATGACCTGTGAACTACAGAAACTGGCCGAAGAGCTTGGAGCTGAAACAAAACCCCATTACACTAAAAAAAGAAAATATAAAATTGACACCAGTTCCCCATCAATAATCAGAGACCCGAACAAGTGCATTATCTGCGGCCGCTGTGTCAGAGTATGTGAAGAAATCCAAAGTGTGGGCTGCATAGATTTCACCAAAAGAGGGTTTGAAAGTATTGTACTTCCGGCCTTTAATGACAATATCGCATCAACAACATGCGTCAACTGCGGTCAATGCATAAAGGTATGCCCCACAGGCGCACTTACTGAATCCTACAATCTCAGGGATGTTACAGATGCACTTCATGATCCGGACATCGTAACAGTTGCGCAAATCGCACCTTCAGTCAGAGTTGCTTTAGGCGAACTTTATAACATTAAAAATGAAAATATTGCTCCCCTGCTGGTTGATGCCCTTAAAAGAATAGGCTTTGATTATGTTTTTGACACAAACTTCGGTGCAGACCTTACAATAATGGAAGAAGGCACCGAACTTGTTGAAAGAATCAACAACAAGGGTGTTCTTCCAATGATAACAAGCTGCAGTCCGGGGTGGATCAAATTTATTGAACACTTTTTCCCTTCCCTGCTTCCAAATCTGTCCACCTGCAAATCCCCCCAGCAAATGGAAGGTGCAATGATAAAGAGTTTCTGGGCAAAAAATGTTGGTATAGATCCTGCAAAAGTTCATTGTATATCAATAATGCCCTGTACAGCAAAAAAATTTGAAGCCCTCAGACCCGAAATGGAAGTTGATGGTATAAGAGATGTTGATACTGTTATCACCACACGAGAAGTGGCAAAACTTTTAAATGCATTTGATCTTAAACTTTCAATATGTGAAGAAAGAGATTTTGACAACCCTCTTGGTGAATCAACTGGTGCAGGAATGATATTCGGTGCCAGCGGAGGTGTTGCCGAAGCTGCGCTCAGAACCGTTCACAAACTCTTAACAGGTTCAGATATCGGTAATATCGATTTCATCAGTCTAAGAGGAATGAAGGGCATAAAAGAAGCTTCAGTAAAATTCGGAGACACAACTCTTTTTGTTGCTATTTGCTCGGGTCTTGGAAATGCACGAAAACTGTTAGAAAAAGTTGTATCAGGAGAAAAATTTTATCATTTTATTGAAATTATGGCCTGTCCGGGCGGCTGTATGAATGGCGGAGGTCAGCCGGTTGATATAGAATTTTCAAGATTACAGGAGCGAATGGAAAAAATCTATACAATCGATAAAAACACAAAATACAGAAGGTCTCATGAAAATCCATCCATAAAAAAACTTTATGACAAATTTCTCGAAAAACCCAATTCCGAAAAAGCACACAAATACCTTCATACAAACTATGTAAATAGAGATTGCGAGGATTAGCAATGACTAAAACTATTCTCATTGTAGAAAAAAATAAAGAAATTGCAGAAAAAAATAAATGCATTATTGAACATGCGGGCTTCAAAGCCATAACAGCCCGGACAGCTGAAAAGGCTCTTGCCATTATCAATTCAAAAAACAGGCCAGACCTGGTTGTAACTGAGGTGATTCTCGAAAAAGAAGACTCAGGATTTGTGCTCAGTTATAAAATAAAATCAAACCCTGAAACAGCTCATATACCTGTTTTAATTTTAACCGATGTGAATAATCTCGGGGTTGACTATAATTTTGATCTTAAAACAGAAGAAGCCAGAACATGGTTAAAAGCAGACAGATTTTACAACAAGCCGATAAGACCAGTAGATTTTATTGCAAGAATCAGAAAGCGTCTGGGCATGTCAGCATCTGAACAAGCTCATTGATCCCCTGATCAATGCAACTGAGAAAAATAATAGCTGTTATATCCAAAAGTTATTTATAATTAAAAAAGGCGGAATTTTTTCCGCCTTTTCTTTTATCTATTTTTTATGAGTTAACCCGAAAGTTTTAATTATTTTGCAAATTCTAAATTAAAATTTAACCTTAACCTCTCCCATAAGCCTTGACCAGCCGCCGTCATTTCTATCATCATCAGGGTCATTTCTAATATGATCCTGATTAAGATTGTTCACATTATCTTCCAGATACCAAAAGCTTCTCCATTCAAGAGCAAGAGATGTGTTTGGGCTGTACATATGCTCAAATTTTGCTGAAATGAGATTATAATCAAGCTTTGCATGGCCAACTATCAGCGGATCTCCCGCAATCAGTCTCTGAGGTGATGTATCATTATCCCTGCATGCCTCAAATCCAAAAATTCCTCTTGTGCGGTCTGTAAAATCGGCTGTCATCTTTACAAGAAGATCAGTTACTCCGGTAAGAGTATTAGTACCTTCATCATAGTCACCGGGCAGATCTAAAGATGGATCATCAGGATTGAGCCGACCTTCCATGCCGTTTAAGCTGTAATCCCTGTAAATTGATGCCCCCACAAATTCTTCATCCCCTTCACCGTAATGAGCGAGAAAATTAAATTTGTCGTTAACATCCCAGTTTATTCCTGCTATCCATGCTGAACCATGATTAAGATTATTGCCGTTCCAGGTGCCGCTGTTATTTTTTGCCGAGCCTGTCAAAGGATTTACACCAATATTGGCAACATCAGGATCAAGAATTGTATATTCGAAAAAGTATTTAAGATTTTGAAAAATGTCCCCGTTCATGCTTATACCCCAATATGTCGGATTGGCCCGGGGACTGACTGCTGCTCCATTTGAAAAATCAAGAACATTATCATTATCAGCATCAACCATACAAGCATAAGGATCACCCAAAACAGTATAAGGATCAAATTTATCATACCGCCGCATCATAAAATAGGCTGCAATATTATGTCCGCCTATGTCAACGCCAAAATTCATGCCTATTGAATCCAGGCCGTTTCTTGTTTCCATTTGCCAGTCTCTATAAGCTGCATTGATATAATTAGAACCAATAGATGCTGTATTAGCCTGAATTTCTCTACCTTCTGAATCCTTTCCTGATGGAGGATAGTTCCCATTCATCAATGTTACAGGTGCAAGAGTACCCGGTGCAATGCAGTCTGTTGGCAGTAATCTGCCTGTGTTATCTGTAAGTGCAATACCATAATGCCCGTTATATCTGTGATTAGGAACCGGTGATATCTGGTTTCCTGTCACTTCATCCCAAGGCATTGGCCAGGAATAAGGAGCTGAATAAAGAGTTACATAGCTTCCTGGTGTATATCCCCCATTTGCAATATAATTTGCACGGTCACCTGTAAAAGATGAATTAGCCTTGTTTGAAAGTTCATATGTATCATCATAAAGCCAAAACGGTTTGGAACCGCTTGCATCGCCGTATAGCTGATTATTTACATCCGGCCGTGATTTGCGTGTTGAAAATGCAAAAAACTGTATTTTAATCCTGTCCAGTATTTTTGTAAAAGTTAAACCGTCAACTTTGTCATCCAATACAATACCGTGACCAAGAGTAACCCTCTGGCGGCCCACCCGCATATCAAACAAGGAATAAAAATCTTTTATATCAATATACAGTTCATCTATTGTACCATCACTTGAATTACCTAAATTACCAAGGTCTATTTCTTCATTTTTTACTTTTAAAAATGCAGAAATCATAGAATCTATGTTCATAAAAAAACTTAAACTCAATCCTGCTTCATGAAGCCAGTCATCACCTATTGAATCAAAAGATCTTGCAACACGCTGCAGCTGCATCCATACTTCACCATTAATATTTACTGTATCCCGGGTTGATTTTTTTATATTTTCAACCTCTTTTATATCATTTTTCACTTCACTTAAATCTTCTCTGATTCCTTTTAATTCCTCTTCAAGAGCCTGAACTTTTACTCCCAGAAGGGATAATTCTTCAGAAAATTCAACTGTTAATCTCTCGATAGTTTTAAAATCCGATGTATTTAACCGGGCCTTATTATCAGGGAGATTTTCAAGAAGTTTACCTAAAACCATTGCCATTTCATATCTGGTAAGGGGTTTTTCACCTTTAAAACTACCATTTGCATAGCCCTTTACTATTCCCTTTGCCGCAAGCTGAGTAACAGCGTCATAAGCCCAATGCTCTTTATTTATATCTGCAAAAGGATCATTGGATGCAAACAGGGCAGAAATTGCAAAAACAAATGCAATCAAAAAGAGAGTGCAATATTTTTTTATAATTATGAGCCTTTTTTTCTGAAACTTCCCGTATCTCACTTTAAACCTCCTCAGAACAGGTAATATATTTATCTGTTTATATATCAATATTTTCCTGTCTGTTATCTATAAAAAAAATCTAAAACTTAAAAGGTCACCTGTATCTCTGCTTCAAATCTTGACCAGCCGCCCCAGTCAATATTATCACTTAAAAGACCGGAACCTGCATATTTTGCTGAATTGAGAGCAGGTTCTTCATATTCAAATAAAGTATATCTGCCTTTAACATTGGCATTTTTGGAATATTTATGATTAACCTCAAAGGCAAAGGTAAAATAATCCTGCGGCAAATGCCCGGTAACATCATAATCACCCGAAACAAGAAGTTTGGGGGTTGTGTCATAATCAGAAACGCTTTCATATACAACTATACCCGATGTTTTATCAGTAATATCCGCAGAAACTTTTAAAAGAAAATCTTTTATTCCGGTTAATCCATAGGTTCCTTCATCATAATCTCTGCCCATGGAATCAGCAAAAGAAGCATTATTTAAACGCCCATGCATATTGTTAAGACTTCTTTTCCAATATATTGATGCCGGAATAAACTCCTCTGTCCCCGCACCATACTGAAGAAGAAAATTCAAGCGATTGGCAAATGTATAGTTCATCCCCATTACCCAGGCGCTTCCTGAATCAAGGCTGTTTTGTAGAAATACACCGTTACTTAAAGCTGTACCCGTAAGGGGATTCACGCCTATATTTGTAATGTCAGGCTC
>JAFGVO010000199.1 GCA_016937935.1 Deltaproteobacteria bacterium
TATAAAAATTTACAATATTGTAACATATTTCAACTCTATTTTTACTATTGTGCCTGATTAAACTTTTTAAAGGACAGAAATATTTTAATGTTAATTTTATTTCATATCATTTGAATAATTTTACATTTGTGTTATGGAATTTCTGCTTCCCGTCAAAAGCCTGTGTGTTGTTTTATTTTAATTTTATCGGAGTTGAATTTATATGTTTGAAACATTGCAAAGAGGATTTAGCAAGGCCAAGAATCGCCTTAAGGGTGAGGCTGTTATTGATGAAAAGGTTATTGATGAGTCTTTACGTGAGATAAAGCTGTCACTTCTTGAGGCGGATGTTGATTTAAAACTCACCAGAAACTTTTTAGGAAGAATTAAAGAGAAGGCTCTTGGTGAAGTTGTTGCAATTTCTGCAAAAACCAAATCCGGCAAAAGAGTTACTATTTCTGCGGCTGATGCATTTATTAAAATTTGCCAGGACGAACTTACAAGCATGATGGGACCCGTTGATACATCAATTGAGATGGCATCGGGGAATGTTCCCACCGGCATTTTGATGGTGGGTTTAAACGGTGTTGGTAAAACAACAACAACAGGCAAGCTTGCACGATATTTAGAAAAACAGGGACACAAACCTCTGCTATGTGCAGCTGACGTTTACAGACCAGCGGCCATTGAACAGCTGCAGGTATTGGGTGGTCGTCTTAATATTCCTGTTTATGCGGACTTTGATGAGAAAAACCCGGTTAATATTTGTAAAGCTGCAATGTCAAAAGCAAGGGAGCTATCATGCGATGTTGTGCTTTTTGATACTGCGGGACGCCAGACTGTTGACAACACTCTTATGGACGAGCTTGTTGTTATTAAAAAAGAGGTTAAACCTAAAAATATCTTTCTTGTTACTGATGCAATGATTGGTCAGGATGCGGTTATCACTGCAAATGAGTTTAACGAACGCCTTAAAATTTCGGGTGTTATTCTCACAAAGCTTGACGGTGATGCAAGAGGTGGTGCGGCAATATCCATTAAAGAGTCGACTGGCGCCCCAATCAAGTTTCTCGGTATGGGCGAAGGCATGGATAAACTTGAGGAGTTTCGCCCTGAAGGTCTTGCTTCAAGAATTCTCGGCATGGGTGATGTTGTGGGTCTGGTTAAAGACTTTGAACAGGTTGTAGACGCTGAAAAAGCTGAGATAGATGCCAAAAGAATGCTCAAAGGTCAGTTTACAATGGTTGACTTTATGGAGCAGATGCAGACTTTGAAAAAGATGGGGTCCCTGTCTGACCTGATGGAGAAGCTTCCGTTTTTTCAGGACGGAATACCCGAAGAAGTTAAAAATGTTGATGATGGCGAGATTACCAAAATGGAATCAATTATTCAGTCAATGACTAAAAAAGAGAGAGTGGATGTTTCACTTTTTGATAAACAGCCGGGTCGTATAGACAGGGTTTCAAAAGGTTGCGGCAGGGATAAAAAAGAGGTTACTGGTCTTATCGATCGATTTAAACAGGCACGAGATATGATGGGAGCACTTGGAAAACAGGCCGGTCTTATGTCTAAAATTCCCGGCATGAAACAGCTGGCCATGGCCAACAAGATGAAAAATGCCATGAGCGGTGGCGGTTTCCCGGGAATGCCCGGTATGCCAGGTATGCCCGGAATGGAAGGATTTTCTGATGATATGCTCCAGTCTGCTGCAGGAGCTTCGAGAAAAGTGAAAAATGCAGATCAGAAAAATAAAGATAAAAGAAAACGTAAACAGGCTAAAAAAGCCCGTCAAAAAGGACGTAAAAAATAATGGAAAGTAAAATCGGGGGATTCATGATGTTGCAGAAAATTATTACAAGTTTAGCTCTTCTGTTTATTATTTCGGGTTGCAAAGAAACCACTACTGAAGAACAGCAGCAGTCTGAGACAAAAACAGTTGAAGAAAGCCCGGCAAAAGTACCTCTTCAACATGTTGACGGTACACCCTACCTTGTAAATACAGTTCCAGGGACAATTATCAAACTCAATGCTCTGCTTGATAAAAAAATTATGCTCCTTGGATATACACTGAGTCCTCAATCTGTAATTCCAGGAGGAATAGTCACTGTTACCTGGTATTGGAAATGCCTTAAAACCCCGACAGGTGAATGGGAATTTTTTACACATCTTCTTGATGAAGACGAGATAAGTGTGGGCTCTCTTAATTCAAGCGGTCAGATGCGTTCAAGATTTAAACCGCAAATGTGGAAACCCGGACAAATTATAAAAGATATTGAGCAGATCAAAGTGCCGGCAAATCTCAAGTCCGAAGTTCTCGATATTAGAACCGGACTTTGGAACGGGCCAAACCGCATGCATGTAGTCGAAGGTCCTGTTGATGAAGAGGACAGAATAAAAGGGCCGGTTATTGATATTATAAACCCCCGCAAAAACAGAGTGATAAATAATGTTGAAATTGAAACTGTAACAGTTCCTTTTGCAAAAACACCGGTAAATATAAATAAAGCTGCAACTGATAAAGCGTGGGAAAACGCACTTGTTTTAAAACCTTTTACTGACACAGTTACAGGTGCACCTGTTGCAGAGAACACAGAGGTTAAACTTCTTTTTGACAAAAACTACCTCTACATTGCAATGACTGCTGATGACAGCCTGCTTGAAAGCTCATTTACAGAGTCCACAATGGATCTATGGAAAGAAGATGCCTTTGATTTTTTTATCGCCCCCGCTGGTGAAAAGACCAACTATTTCGAATTTCAGATAAGCCCGGCAGGCATTGTATATTCCGCTTTTTATCCCGACTACAGGGTTAAAGAAGAGAGCTGGAAGTCTAAAATAAAAGTATCTGTATCATTAAACGGAACAATTAATGACGACACCCCTGACACAGGATGGAGTCTGGTGGCTGCTGTTCCTTTAAAAGAGCTTGAAAAAGCCGGGGTTGAACCTGTAAAAAATGGAACTCTTATTTATGTCAACTTTTACAGAATTGACAAAAACGGTGAAAAAACAGCATACACAGGATGGTCACCTCCTTTAAAAGGTGATTTTCATGCAGTTGAAAAGTTTGGAAAACTTGTACTTGAATAAAAAAAAATGCACTATTGAGTCTGGGTTGACAGGGATTTGTTTTAATTAAGTTTTGGATATAAATAAGGGGGTCTCTTTGTTTAATATTAAATATAACAGGACTATATTTGCAGTTTTTTTTATAATTATGGCAGTCTCGCTCAATTCTCCTTTTGTGTATGCACAGAACAGCGAAAAGACTATTGATAAAGAAGATAAAGAGCTGGCAAAAATCCATTTTGACAAAGGTCAGAAGGAGTTTAGTGCCGGTGAGTTTTTAAAGGCGGTTGAACATTTTAAAATAGCATACGATCTGACTGATTCTCCCGAGATTTTATACAATATTGCACGATGCTACGAAGAAGCTGATGAGACAGACATGGCTATTATCGAGTATCAGGCCTATCTAAAAATAACCACCGCAAATGATCAGGCCGAAGTAGAATCGAGAATCCAGTGGCTTGAAGACAATAAAGCTGCAGACAAACCCGAAGTTGAAGAGAAGAAAAATCTTGATGAAAATGATGACGGTTATTTATCTGATCCCATTCCTGAAGATGATAAAAAAGTCGCTAAAAAGAAACTTGATGCTTTTGAACTTGAACTTAGACTAGGGCCCAGCTTTGTTATTTTAAATCAGAAAGGTGATGTTCAGATTGACAGGCACCACTATTTTTCAGTGGATATTCTTGGCCATTTTTTTATCAGAGAGTGGTTTGCAATTACAGGTGTTCTTGCATTTGCAGGTTACATGGAGGGTAATCTTCCAATTGACGGAAGAGATGCTCAAAGCCAGGCCGGTGGCGGCATCGGTATAACCATGCATAAACTACTTTCTAAAAAAGCTCTTCTTGCAACGGGTATTCTGGCAATCCCCACATCCATTAAAAGAGCAGATGTAAGTAAAAGAGCGGTATTTATTGATTTTCAGTTTAGTGTGGGGATTCACATTCTTCTGCCAAAAGACTGGAGTGTAACAACCTCAATTGTTGCAGACCTTGGACCATCCTTTGTTGTTCAGCCAGATTTAAATGACTGGAACCCGTCCCTGTTTTTAACAACAGGTGCAAGGGTTGGAATGGCATATACTTTCTAGTAACCGTGGAATCTTTATCAAAAAAATCTGATGGCACAGAATTTGTATCTATTGGCATTGGCACAAACCTTGGCGACAGAGCAAATAATATAAGACAGGCAGTTGAAGCTCTAAGAAATAACTCAAATATAACTATTGTAAAGAGCTCTGAAATTATTGAAACAGAGCCCTGGGGCAATATAAATCAGCCCTCTTTTTTAAATTCAATTATTGTTGTTACAACATCTCTTAGCCCCATAGAGCTTTTAAATTACTTAAAGTCTTTAGAATCCAAATCTGGCAGAGTTAAATCAGAGCACTGGGGACCAAGAATTATTGACCTGGATATTTTGCTTTTTGGAAAAAGAGTTGTTCAGGATAAAAAACTTGTTATTCCCCATAAAGAGATTACAAACCGTAATTTTATTTTAAAACAGCTAATTGATTTAGACCCGGAACTCATGGAGCCTGTAACAAACATCAGATATGTGGATTATTTAAAAAAGCTTAAAGAAGATTACTGAACGTCAGCATAAAAATCAGTACTCTCAAGACCAACACCACCGCTCCAGATTTCAAATCCCGCATATACATTTGTAAGGTACATACTGTCTGTAATGGTTCCATCTCTGTTTGTAACGGCATCTTCAATAAATGCATTAAGATCAAATGTCATTGAATAAATCGACTGTTGTCTTACATAACTAATGCACTCACCATCACTCCAA
>JAFGVO010000200.1 GCA_016937935.1 Deltaproteobacteria bacterium
AAGAGAAAAAACGTCTCCTTTTTTTTACAAAAAACACCTTTTTTTCTATTTATTTCAAACACTTAGATTTCTGGGATGGAAACTAACCTAATTTATCATGCCGTTCATCACTTTTTTTATTTGATAATTGGGATTTTTTTGCTGTTTTTGCTCATGATTTTGAATAATACGCAAGGTTTGGCAAAATCTAGTTTTTTAAAACTTGTTACTATTGCTTGATAATATGCAAACCAAGTTCAAAAAAAGGATTAACACACAAGGTTTGGAGTTAGACAAACCCTGTAATCCAGCAATATCCACGAGGAACCAAACAGTGCAGGGTCGTGCACTAAATCAAAAACAAAGCACTTTTTTAATACTCAATATTCGCGGTCATATCCCCGGCCTTTAATCGTTACACGAACCATCTTTCTTGCTATTTTTTAGAAAATCAGATTTTAGCATTTTTTCTTTTTAGGGCAGCCCCTTTGAGTTGCATCAGGATTGTTTTAATCAAATCTTACGAATCCCTCATTTTTAAAATAAAATTCTCTTTTCTTGCCAGGTTTGGCAGGCGTTTGTAAAATGCGTTTTATGAATACTATTAAAACAATTTTAGAAAATGGAAACTCCGGTGATAA
Source organism: Deltaproteobacteria bacterium (assembly GCA_016937935.1). GTDB lineage: Bacteria > Myxococcota_A > Polyangia > JAAYKL01 > JAAYKL01 > JAFGVO01. The sequence continues at coordinate 621 of JAFGVO010000200.1, forward strand.
TCTTACTGTTAAAGGGTGGGTTCAGACTTCCCGCACGGGCAAATCCGTTTCATTTATTGAGCTTAGTGACGGATCTACTATTAAAACGTTGCAGATTGTACTCAATCCCGATCTTGAAAATTATGACGATGTTATCAGGCACGCGTTAACGGGCAGTGCTGTTATTGCAACGGGGGTTCTTATTGACTCTCCCGCTGCGGGCCAGCAGTTTGAACTTACAGCAAAGAGTGTTGTAATTGCTGGAAGTGTTGACCCGGATTATCCACTGCAGAAGAAACGCCACTCTTTTGAATTTTTAAGAACTATTGGTCACTTGCGCCCCAGAACCAGAACTTTTGGAGCTGTTTTTAGAGTGAGGCACGCCCTGCAGATGGCTGTTCACAACTTTTTTGACAGTGAGGGGTTTATTATGGTGCACACTCCTATTATTACGGGGAGCGACTGTGAGGGTGCCGGGCAGATGTTCAGGGTTTCAACTTTAGACCCCGCTAATATTCCTCTTAATGCTGATAAAAGCGTGGATTATTCTAAAGACTTTTTTGAAAAAGAGGCGGCTTTAACTGTGAGCGGTCAGCTTGAAGGGGAAATTTTTGCCCTGGCGTTTAAGAACATCTACACTTTCGGACCCACTTTTAGAGCGGAAAACTCCCATACTGCGCGACATGCTGCAGAATTCTGGATGATTGAGCCTGAGATGGCATTTTGCGATCTTCAAAAAGATATGAATACTGCACAGAAGTTTATTAAATACATTGTCAAATACGTTCTGGACAGATGCTCTGACGACATTGACTTTTTTGATCAGAGGGTTGAAAAGGGACTGAGAAATAAACTTGAGTCGATTGTGAACTCGGATTTTGAGACTCTAACCTACACTGATGCTGTAAACGCCCTCCAGAACTCGGGCAAAAATTTCAGTTACCCTGTCAAATGGGGGCTTGATCTGCAATCTGAGCACGAGCGCTACATAACAGAGGAGCTTGTTAAGAAACCAACTTTTATTATTGATTATCCAAGGGATATCAAGGCTTTTTACATGCGTTTAAACAGTGACGAAAAGACTGTTGCAGCCATGGACCTGCTTGTGCCATTTGTGGGAGAGATTATTGGAGGCTCCCAGCGGGAGGAGCGCATTGAGATGCTTGACAATCAGCTCGCCCATTTTAGTCTGAATAAAGATGACTACTGGTGGTACAGGGATCTTCGCCGTTTTGGAGGGGTTCCCCATGCGGGATTTGGCCTGGGGTTTGAGCGGGCGCTTATGTATGTTACAGGAATGCAGAACATAAGAGACGTTATTCCATTTGCAAGAACTGCCGGCAGTGCAGACTTCTGATTTTAAATGGCTGTTTTGTAGCCATTAGGGGAATTTTAATGATAAAGTAAAGGGAATTGCCAGTTCATTTTTTTTTGGAGAGATAATGGTAAAACGCCTCAGGTTGCATAAAAAATCCGAATCCAGAACTCTTGGAATTTCAGTAAATAGAGAGTTTGACAATTTCCTTGCCAGTGAATTTTCACTGACTTTTCAGGGTGGACAGGGAGTAATTTGTCTAAAAGATCAGAAACTGAGCGACCTTGTAACACTTAAAAGCATGGAAATGGCAATCCCGAAAATTGCTTTTCCATTTGATATGTCAAAAGGGGTAAAAGGGCTCAGGAATAAAAGACTCAAGCTTACAAAACTAAAAATAGCCCTCAATCTGGATACCCTTGCGGAGTTTGCAAATAACAATATTTCAAATCAGGGCTGGCTGAACAATCTGCGGATAATGTTTCACAATGAGTACATCAGCGCAATCTGCAACATGGGTCCCGTGGAGTCTGATTTTCAGGTGAGTCTGCGACTGCTCCCTTTAAAGAACAGTCCGGACATCTCATTTTTAATAGACAATATCCGCGCTTACGGAGGTATTCCTACCCCGCTAATCAATTCGGCTGCGATTATTATCAAGGAGATTACCCGCAAGGACCCTGATGGTTTAAAAATAACATTCAAAGATCCCGTCAAGCAGATTCTGTTTAAAGTGATGCCCTCTAAAGGGTGGCGAATTCCTGAATACGATTCTGTTGAACTTGCGGATGTCACCCTTTTGCCTGACAGGTGCATCCTTACATTTCTGGCCCAATCAGAGCGAGGCACAGAAATTGAAGAGTACAGCCCTCAAGGTGAAGAACGTAATCTGTTTATTGAAAAGAAGCTTAAGGAATATGAGTTTTTAAAAGAGGCAGATTCACTGCTTGCAAAAGGTGATACAGCAGGTGCGAGAAAAATCTACGCATCAATACTCGAAAACAACAGCGACTCTCCCCTTCTTGCCACCAGACTTGCGATGATTGACATTTTGACTCCATCCTTAAGACAGACTGTACTTGATTACCTTCTTGATCTTATTGCTGATAACGATCAGAGGACTGACACCCTTGCTGTTATTGCTCAAAATGCCGCATTCCTCAAAGACAAAGAGCAGGAGGCCTGGGCACTGGAAGAGCTTTTTAAAAATTCATCACCCCTTGAGATGCATGGGGCCGCAGTGAGAATGGCCGGACTTCTTAAGAATATTGACCCTAAAAAAGCAACCTCTCATCTTGAAACTGCACTTGCCGCACGTAAAAATGATCCCGAAACCATGGCCTCCCTTTTGGAGTTTTACAGTTTTACAAAAAACAAAACCGGACTTTTAGAGATGATTCCCGAGTGGATTGCAATTCATAAAGAGAGCGCCGGCAGGATTAATGCTTATCAGAAAGCCGCAGAAGAACTTTTAAATGGAGATGAATTTGAAGAGGCCATCAGTTATTTTGAAAAAGTACTTATGCTTCAGCCGGACAATGAGGATGCGGGATGGGGACTTGCTGCCTCCCTTGCAGGTGCACAATTAACTCAAAAGGCAATTGATAAATACAACACCCTTGCCAATATTGCCAGACAGAATAACAACATGGAGAATCTCGCAATGGCATTGGGGGCAATCGGGGAGATTCATATTGACAACAATAATCCTGAGCTTGGTATTCCCCATTTAAAAGCCGCCCTTAAAACTCACTGGCGTAGCGATATTCAGATTCTTCTTGCAGACGCACTGAGACAAAGCGGCAAAACCGGCGAGGCAATTGCCCATTATGAAGAGGCTCTTGAAAGCGAAGCGATTAAAAACAGTGATGAGTGGTCAAACCACGCACTGACTCTTGCAAAACTCTATTTTGAACATAACGACAATTACGCATCAGCGTTAAAATGGACAAAAGCGGCTCAAAAAAACAACGCTCTTTTTGCTCAGTGCCAGTCCCTGCATATTCAGATTCTTGAAAAGCAGAAAAAATGGGAAGAGCTTGCAAAAACACTTGAGTCAAAACTGTTGCGAACAGGAAATGGCAACGATGTTTCAATCGAAACAATATTAAGTCTTTCAAAAGCCAGAATTGCCGCAGGCCAGTACAGCGCGGCCATTTCAACCCTTGAGAGTACTATTGACAAATATCCGGACAGAACAGATCTTCTTGAGATGTACATGGAGGCTTCGGTTGCAGCCAAAGATAATCTGCGCCTGCTCAACATTATTAAAAGCCGCCACAGAACAGTTAATGACAAAGACAAAAGAGCAAAAATGGCTCTTACTGCGGGCACCCTTTTGTTGAACGAATTTGAAGATCCTCACAGTGCCAAAACATGGCTTTTAAAAGCTCTTGATGACAATGAAAATCTTTTTGAGGCAAGAGAGAATCTGATTATTGCTAAAACAAGAACCGGGGATACTGAGAACATGGACAAGGCTCTTGGGGAGCTGATTACACGGTATCTTGAAAAGGGTAAAAAAACAGAGGCCGCAGATGCCATGCACCAATTGGCTGAGATTCTGATTAAAAAAGGCGAGACCAAGAAAGGAGCGGGAATTTTACGAACCGCTCTTCCGGACCTTCCTAAAGAGGTTAGACAGTCTGCACTTTTAAAACTGGCTGACATCTATTTTAAAGCTGAAGAATTTACTGTTTCAAAAGACATGTATGGGAGAGCCAGGCAGGGAGACAATAAAAGAGAAAACTACATTGCCGCCCTGGGAGAAGCAGAAGCAGCTTTTAAATGTCAGGATTTTCAGTGCGCCTACGAAGCTGCAATTGCGGCGGGTTCAGGCCCTGCGGATTTAAGATGCCAGTCAGTAAAACTTCTTGCAAAAGCATCTGTGCACGTGAACAAGGCCGGTGACGCTTTAAAGGTTGTTGAGAGAGTTGCACAGAACGTCTCTAAAAAAGAGGCTGTGGAGCTCTACGATCTTGCTGCTGACATTGCCTGGAAAGAGCTTGGTGATTTTGATTCTGCCAAAAGTTATTACGATGAAATTTTAAATATTGAACCCTCAAGTGATTATGCAAGAAACAGAATGATCTCACTTCTTGAAGAAAAGGGAGACAGGGTTATTCTTGCGAGAACCCTTGTGAGATTTGCAGATTTTTCACAAAACCCCGCAGTTGAATATCAGAGAGCCGCGGATTTTTTCTCTGCTGAAAATTTAAACGATGAAGCAGCAGATGCCCTGTGGAAAGCTTATCAGGCAAACCCGGATGTGGAATCGGCTAAAATGCTTGCGTCAATTTTAAAACGAACCGGTGATGACGAGAAGATGGTTTCTGTTTTAAATTCATTTGCAAAAAGTGATGAAACCGTAAGGCTGATGCTTATTGACTATTTTAAAGAGAACGGCCAGGAGGAAAAACTTCTGACACTTTTAAGAATGGCCAAAGGTACAACCGCAGCCAAAGAGAAAGAGCGCCTTATGGAACTTGCCGCCCTTGAATTTAAGAAGGGTGAAAAAATTGCAGGGGCCGGTCATCTGTTAAATGCAGGAGAACTGGACATTGATGATGAAGATAAAAAAGAGATCTTTAAGCAGATTTTTAAAATAGCTGAAAACGAAAAACATCCGAGCCTTCTTTCCAGATTGAAAGAGAGTTTTAAAGACCTTCTTTCTGACCAGGAATCTGTAAATCTGGAGCTGACTCTGGCTGTTATGTATTTTGAAGACGGCGCCACTGATAAAGGTGAGGCGTCTGTTGATAGAGCACTTAAATACAGGCCAATAAACTTTGATCTCTTTTTTAAGTTTTCAAACAAAAGAACCAACTTTGAATATCTTGTAAAAGCGACATCGGAACTTGCTTTTCAGGAAGGTCGCTGGGAAGAGCATGGGGCACTTTTAGGTAATCTTCTAGAGGTTGCATCAAGGGAAAGCAGACCGGAACTTTTAAGAAAAAGAGTTACTGTTTATGAACAGCGCTTAAATAAAAAGAGTGAAGCCATCAACGATCTTTTAGAATTAAAACAGATCGACAAACTGTCAGTAACAGAACTGTTCAAACTTGAAAAACTTCTTCACGATCAAAACAGATTTGAAGAGGAGCTTGATGTTGCGGTGCAAAGAGCAGAGTCTATGGATTTTGATTACAATACATCAATTGAGGTTGCACAGCTGGCAAGAAAATTAAAAAACAACGAGATCGAAAGAGAGCTTCTATCTAAAATTGTCTTAAAAACGCCTTCTGCAAAAATGCTGTTTAGAATTCTTCAACTTACAGACGAATACAAAAACAGGGAGGAGCTGGATTTAATTATTTTACAGCTTGAAAAAGATCTTGAGAGCCTTGATGGGGATGAAAAGAAACAGCTTCTTCTGCTTAAACTGAGGCTGATTGATGAAAATACCAAAGAGGAGGATATCATTGAGACACTTTTTCAACTATCCATGATTGATCCGGAGGGCGGGTATTTTAACGAGCTGAAAACCATGCTCGAAGCCAAAGATCAGTGGGGGTTTCTGGCTTCTAAAATTGATCAGAGACTTACTCTTGATATTTCGGATGAAGAAAAAACTGAGCTCCTCATAACTATTGGTCGAATTTACAGAGATAAACTTGCTGATTTGCCCAGGGCTAAAGATAGTTTCAAAGGGGCACTTAAAATAACACCTGATAATATTCCTGCATCAATGGCATTAGGAGAAATTGCATTTAAAAGCAGCGACTGGATTATGCTAGAACAATATCTTGAGATTCTAAAATCCGCCCCCTGGCACCCTGATGCCGCCTATTGGAGAGGAAAAATGGAAGAGGAACGTGGAAATATCGACCTCGCTCTTGCAGAGTACAGAATACTGACAGATAGAGCTCCTCAGCATACTGAAGCAATGCTTGGTTTTTTAAGAACAGTTCCAAAAGGTGAAGAGATAGACACTGTCATTCTTGCATGTGAATCTGCATGCTCTGAAAAAAACAGCGAAATATCTGCCGCAATGCACGAAAAGGCAGCCACTGCATATTTTACAATTAAAAACATGCCTCTGGCACTTAAACATTTTGAGGCAGCTCTGTCCCTTAACAGTGACAACCTGGAAATACTTTCAAATCTTGCTGAGATTTACCGTCTCCTCCATAAATATGATGAAGCAGCTCTTGTGCTGACCAAAATGGCACAAATGACTGAAGGCAACAGCAGTATTGATTTTATGGTTGCAGCGGCCAGACTCTACTATGACAAAACAAAAGAGTACCATAAAGCTTTTGAGCTTTTTATTAAAGCCCTTGAAATATCGCCAAAAGAACCTGATGTTCTCCTCGGTGCAGCAGATTGCGCATGGCAGTTAAAAGATTACAACATGGTTGCCACAAATCTTGAAAGAGTCAGAATTGTAGCTCCTCACCTTACACTTGATGCTGTCAGACTTTACCAGTTTGCATTTTCACTTAATGCTACAATGCAGTGGCCTAAAGAGGATATTGCAGAACTTCTTGAGAGGACAATCCCCAATTTAAAAGGGGAGGTGCTGGATTTGGCCCAATCACTTTTAAATCAATTAAAACAAAGATAAAGATGAGGAAAAATGACTAATAAAGAATCTTCACCGGGACTGTTCATACTGACAGATACGCTCATGGCAGAAATTCTCCCCTACGACCTTTATGATATGGGAGCAGTTGCTGTAGAAACCAGAGACAACACCACAATGAATATCCCTGATCAAAGTGACATGACACTGCTTATTGCGGGATTTAGTGACAGTGAAAAACGCGACGCTGCAAAAAAAACTCTTATGCAGAGCAACAAAGAGCTTCTGATTGAATCGACACAAATTGAAGACGACGGCTGGAGCGAAGGATGGAAGCGATTTTTTAAGCCTGTAATTCTTGATACTATGCAGGTTATTACCCCATGGATGGAGCCTCCCCACAAAAATCTTAACACTATTATTATTGATCCGGGGCAGGCGTTTGGAACAGGTGGACATGCAACCACTCGTCTCATTCTCTCTTTTTTAGAAAAGGAGGATTCCATCCCGGACAAAATTCTCGACGTGGGAACAGGCTCGGGAGTGCTGTCCATTGCCTGTGCAAAAATGGGATCCTCAAATATTACCGCATTTGACATTGACGAAAACTGTAAACCTGCGGTTCTTCAAAATGCAGCTAAAAATAGGGTGGAAAAAAATATTGACGCATTTACTGCAGAGCCCAAAGACATTTCAGGCAAATGGCCGCTTGTTCTTGCCAATATCCAGCTGGCAGTTTTTTTAAAAACAGCAAAAGAGATTTCCGCCCTGGTAGAAGACGGTGGTAAATTGATCATCAGCGGTATTCTTGTTGATCAGTTGGATGATTGCATCAAGTTGTGGCCAGGGTTTAAAGTAATCAGACATGAACAGGAAGATGAGTGGATTGCTTTGGTTCTTGTAAAGGATTGACATTGACAAGAATACTCACCACTAAAAATTTGACCGTTGATGATGAACTGAATATTTCAGAAGACGAACTGCACTATCTTTTAAAAGTCAGGCGCCATAAAAAGGGTGACCAGATTGAGATACAGGATAGTGATGGAAAAATATTTTTATCAATCATTAAAGATATTAATAAAAAAAATGCCGTAGCTTTAATAAATGATCAAACCGGAACTGCCCCTCCTCCTCTTGATGTTTCGATTATTACAGCTGTTCCCAAGGGTAAAATTCTGGACAATATTATCAGAAACCTTAGCGAAATCGGCGTTAAAAGAGTAATACCTGTTAAATGCGCCCGTTCGGCGGTTGATGCTGATAAAAATAAAATTGAAAGATGGAGAAGGATATCTTTTGAATCAATGCGCCAGTGCGTTAGAAAAGAGCCATTAATTATTGAAGAAGAACTCTTTTTTGAAGAGGCACTCTCATATGACAAGAGAGCCGCTAAAATATTTATGCATCCGTACAGTGTGGACAGCGCAGGTGATTTTTTAAAATTAAGACACGATGTTCCCGTTTTATCAATGACCGGACCCGAAGGCGGATTTACAAATGAAGAGGTTGCACTTGCAATAGATGCAGGTTTTACTCCTTTAAAATTTGGAAACTTCATTTTAAAAATTGAGACCGCAATCTTAACAGCGGCTGTTACCTGCGCAATATCAAAAGGCGGCTTTGATTAGGAGTGCTTTAAAAAATCTGTTTTTACCAATACCAGCTACATTAATTTTCTGAATAAATAAAAAAACCTCTCGGTTATCTTCAAAATAAGGGGTCTATTTTTCCAGGCCACAAAATCAATCTCTCCGCAATTTGACAGATCCGTTGTAAACACTGTTCTTAACTTCTCACAAAAGGCTTTATCAGCAATGTTAAAATTGACTTCGAGATTTAACTTGTAAGATCGATTATCAAGGTTGTAACTTCCAACTGTTGCCCAGACATCATCTATTACTGCACTCTTTGCATGTAAAACAGTATTTTTCCACTCAAATATTCTAACACCTTTATCTAACAGTCTTCCATAAGTTGCGGCTCCTGCCATATGTACAGGCCACACATCTCCATGAGCCGGAACCATAATCTTAACATCCACACCTCTTTTGACAGCTTTTATAAGCGCTCTTCTAACCAGCAGGCCCGGGATAAAATAGGCATTTGCAATGTAAATGTAACTGGTGGCCTTTTTAATTGCATAAAGATATGATTTTCGGATACCCCTTATGGAACGGATATTTTTAGAAGTTATTACTTTGACAGGAATCTGGCACTTGTCACTGCTGTTACAGCCGGTTTTTAAATTAAATCTTGTACCCTTTTTCTTCTCCCAGAGTCTCATCATAATAAATAAAACATTTTTAACAGCATCACCTTCTATCCTGCAGTGAATGTCATGCCACCCTTTTCCACCCCACTCTTTTGCAAGCCACTCATCACCAATATTGTGACCTCCGGCAAAAGCAATGCATCCATCAACAACAAGGAGTTTACGATGATTTCTCTTAAACAGATTAAAACCTTTTTTAAAAGGGGCAACCGGATGATAAACATGCAAATTAATACCGGCATGTTTTAACTTTTCAAAAAAAGTTCCTCTCACATTCATAGTTCCCAGTCCGTCAATAATGAGATAAATGTCCACACCTCTTTTAGCTGCAAAAATTAGAGCATCAGAAAAAATCTTCCCTGCCTTGTCGTCGTTAAAAATGTACGACTCCATAAAAATATTTTCTTTAGCCCCACCTATGGCATCAAGCATACTGACATAGGCCCAATCATCAACAAGCAGCTCAACTTTACTGCAATAGAGCACTTCATCCCTATGCCAGAAATATTCAACAGGATTTACAGAAGATTGCTCACCAGCTTTTATTTTATTATTTTCACTAAAGAATCTGCTTTTAAAAGATCTCATTATTTTGAATCTTCAACATTTTTATCAGACACGGCATTCCTATTATCGTCATTTGAATCAAAAAGAACAATCTCGTTTACTGCCATCATCAAAAGATATGCAAGAACAAAAAACAGAACAAGAATAAAGGAGACTATTGAATATCTAACTGTAAAATATTTTTGTTTATTAAAAAATTTTCCGCGGCTTCTTTTATTAATTCTAGATTCAACTTTATCAACAACATTTTCGGGAGCCATAATATGCATAAGCCCTGAAACTTCCTCCATAGCCTGTTTATATTTATCCCAGTCATTTTTACAAGGCTCACAAGATTCAAGGTGCTTTTCCAGCCAGATAAGCTCTTCACCATTTAACTCATTATCAAAAAAATCAGAAAACAGAGACTCGGCTTTTTTATGTTCATCCATTTATTTTACCTCAAATAAGGGGCTAATCTCTCTTTTAGCTCCATTCTGCCTCTATGAAGACGACTTTTAACAGTTCCGGGCGGAACATTAAGAATCTCTCCAATTTCTTCATAACTCAAATTCTGAATATCTCTTAAAACAATTACCACTCGATATTCCTCATCCATAGAGAGAATAATTTCCTGAATAATCTTCTCCATCTGCCTTCCTTCAATAACCTCTAAAGGGGTTGCAGATGTCTCCTGCTGCGAATAAACTGATATTTTTTTACTACTTCCAAGGTCGTCTATTGAACTTTTATCATAATGTTTTTTACGCTTTAAATACTGCTTTCTGTTTATGCAGAGATTTGTTGCAATAGAATAAATCCAGGTGGAGAGCGCAGAATCCTCTCTAAATGACTCGATTTTTTTAAAGACAGTAATAAAAACCTCCTGAAGGAGATCTTCGGCCTCTTCCCTGTTTCCTATCATTCTGAAAAGCAGATTGAAAATATGAGATTTATATTGCTCTATCAGCTGCTCAAATGCTTTTTCATCACGAAGCTTAAGCTTTTTTACCAACTGTTTTTCAAGAGCAATCATTTTTAAAGTTCCCTGACTATCGCAAATTTTTATAATATTATTTATGCTGTGAAAATCAAGGGGATAATATTAACCTACAAAAATCCTGATACCAAGTGCAAGTCTAAATCTGCTTGAGAACTGAATATCCTGATTGTATCCAAGATCAATAGCAAATCTGGTTGATGAAAAACCAAGCCCTGCAGAAACCCTGTCAATACCATTTAAAAAATCATGAGCATAACCTGTTCTAAAAGCATAACGCTCCTGTACAAGAAATTCAACACCAAGTTTCCATGTAACCGCTGTTGATTTATAACTTGTAAAATCAAGTTCAACATCTGTCTCTGCAAATATCATTTTCAACAGATTTAATGACAATCCGGTTCCTAAAACAATTGGAGCGTAAATAGTTTTAGTATCTGTTAAATTATAACCGGTAACAGCAAGGGTCATCATACTTCCCATTCTGATAGCCATACCGGCGTCAAATGTAAATCCGCTTGCCTGAATATCCCCTGATTTATCCATAATTGCCGAACCATTTGGACCTTCGCTTGAACTTTTAAGATCCTGCGCAGCCCTTACATATCTGCCTGTAAACCCGAGAGAAAAATTTTCTCCCAAACTCGCAGAAAGTGCAAGCCTTGCATCCCATGATTCAAAATCAGATTTTTTAAGACTGTCTTTTCTGTAATTTAAAGATGCTCCAGCGGCAATTTTCGAAGATGTTATGGAATCCAGAAAAACCAATCCCCAGTCATTTAAATTATCCCGTCCTGTAAATTGATAATTCATTGCCACATGATAAACTTTTGCCATGGACATAGATGCGGGATTCAAATAGAGACTAGCTGTTCCAGACGAAGAGGCACGTAAAGAATCCTGTAAAGAGATTGCTCGTGCATCTGAAGATCTTTCAGTTCCAATAATAGGTTCAACAGCATTAGATGTATTTGAAACAGTAGTCAGTATTAGAATTGCAACCAGTGCCAACAGATATAAATCATTTTTTTTTATTTTTTCTATAAATAAAATCATAATGTAAAAACAGTACTCAATATCAAAATAGAAAGTCCACTTTACGGCATTATTTTTACTGTTTTTTTGCTGAACATTTATACACCTGTTACAACACCAGACTCAATGAGTTATAAAAATTGCAGGAAACATAATAAAAAAATTATTTTTTTACACCTTTTATCAATATTTCATTAATAATAAGTCAAATTAAACATTAATATTTCATCAATACGAGCTTAATCCTTTTTAAATCCTTTGAAATCGGAATGTTACAAACAATCAACAATTAATTACAAAAAAATCACATTTTTTTTAAGTCTTCCACCGTTGAAAAAACTCAATAAAATTGGCGAAAAAATATTTTTTTTTTTTTAGCAGTACAAATTTTTCAACATCTGCTAAAAATATTTCTGTTGATTTAATCCTTATCCCGCTTAAGTTATAGTTTTTATAAATCTTTAACTTTAGTGGTTTTTACAAAAAACAATCAATAATAAAAACAATAACATGAAATTTCATGTGTAGATAAAAAAAGGTATTCTGTCCTGATGACATCAAATTGGAATAAAACAAAAAACTGGCTAAAAGATCATTTAAATACTCAGGTATTCGAAACCTGGATTAACCCGCTGACTCTTAATGAGATCACCGAAACTGAAATAAAAATTAATGCCCCAAGCTCGTTTATTAAAGATTGGGTTACAGATAATTATATTGATGCATTAAATAAAGCAGTCAGAGAAACCACAGGTTCTGCTCTTAATATAACTATCATTGTATCTGATGAAGAGACAATTACCTCATCTGCCCGAATCTCAAGAATTCCTACGACCAATACAGCGTCTCCTGCCAATGATTACAGAAAACGCCTTAATCCAAAGTATACCTTCTCCAATTTTATAGTTGGCACATCAAACCAGCTGCCTCATGCTGCATCAATGGCAGTAGCCAGCGAAATTGGAACAAGATACAATCCGCTATTTATTTATGGTGGAGTTGGACTTGGCAAAACCCATCTTCTCCATGCCATAGGAAACCAGCTTCTTGCTAAAAACCCAAATACAAGAATCTTTTATCTTTCGGCAGAAGAGTTTATGAACGAATTTGTTTTAAAACTTAAAACAAACGCAATGGATTCTTTTCAGGCAAAGTTTAGAAACAGCTGTGATATCTTGCTTATAGACGACATTCAATTTATTGCAGGAAAAAAACATATTCAGGATGAATTTTTTCATACATTTAATGCTCTTCAGCAGAAACAAAAGCAGATTGTACTGACTTCTGATAAATACCCTCAAGAGATATCTGACCTTGAAGCACGTCTTAAATCAAGATTTCTACAAGGTCTTATAGCCGATATTCAATCCCCGGATATGGAAACAAGACTGGCAATATTAAAAAGAAAAGCTGATGATGAAAATATACTTCTCCCTGATGAAGTTGCACTCTTTTTAGCCACAAGCATGAAAACAAACGTAAGAGAACTTGAGGGTGCACTAATAAATCTTGCTGCCCACTCATCCCTTGAAAATGTTCCGATAGATATTGATTTTGCAACCAGAACACTTAACAAAATAGTAGTATTGAGAGAGATATCCCTCTCTGTGGAAAATATTCAAAAAGCTGTCTGCAAGCACTTCAACATTACAGTTGATGAATTAACAGGCTCAAGCCGTCAGCGTTCAGTTGCATATCCAAGACAGGTTGCCATGTACCTCTGTCGCAAAGGTCTTCAATCTTCATTTCCTGAAATCGGCAAGAAATTTGGAGGCAAAGATCATACAACTGCAATGGCTGCCTGTCGCAGAATTGAAATGAAAATTAAACAGGATGTCTCTGCTCGAAGTAAAATTGATACTCTTGAGCGCATGCTGGGATTTTAAATTTACTTAAACACCATTAACGCTTCAGTTCTCAATTCTAAAAATTTTGTCCAATGTTCTTCAAGATAGCTCTCATCCAGGCTAATCAATTTTCCATCATCACTTTTAACAAGCTTTGAAATTAGATCGCTCAGACCTGTAAAACTATACATAAGCTGCCTGTCAATAACAGATGCAACTCTTACAATAGAAATCAGTTTAGCAAATTCACTATCTTTAAAGCTTGATACTGGAAGATGATGAAGCGCAACCACCTGTGGTACAGGAGACGGTATATTCCATTTCCACAAGACCTGTCCGGTTAAAACCCCATGGTCATATCCAAGTTCAAGACGCTCCAAAGGTATGGAACTTTCCGGTAAAGAGAGAACCGAAGACTCCGCATTAAAATAGATTAGCTCTTTTGATGCGATAAGAAGGAGTTTTCCAATATCATGCATAAGACCGCACAAAAAAGCACCTTCAATATGTTCAGGATCAAGATCAGAAGCAAGTTGCCTGCAAATTGCCCCGCATGAAGCACTATGATCCCTGACATCTAGAGCATATCCGGAAACATTAGGAAAAAGCCCCATTGTAGCGACAGAATAAAGAGCCTCTGTCACATTTGATCTCCCAAGCTTAATGACAGCCTTCTCCAGGGATATATCCGAGCTGTCTCCCCTTGAAAAAGCAGCAGAATTAGCTACACGTAAGATTTTCGAAGCCATTGCAGGATCTCTGTTTATAACAGCTGCAACCTTTTTCATGTCATAGTTATCATCCTCAAACAGTTCAGTAACTGCAGCTGCAACAGCCGGGAATGTAAACAAACCATCAACCTCCGCAATCTTGGAAGCAATACTCGTGGATGCTGCTTCTTCTGAAATATCAAGGGGTTGTAACGCCAGTGCCAATGATTGTTCATAGTCCATATTTTTTCCTTAAAATTGTAATTCCTGTTAAAGTTAAAAAGAGAGTACGTTAGTACTAACGACTTTTTGAAAAAAATCTTAAACAAATAGGCCATAAACTTTTAAATACAATAGAAAATATTATACAATCAATAAACATTTAAAATCATCGTCTCATTAAGAGACATGGTTTTTAAAAATTTTGGAGGAAAAAAATGTGGTATTTAAAATCACTTAAAATTATTATCCCGGTGCTTACCGCAATATTTGCAATAGCACACTTTGCAAATGCCCAGTCTGTAGATGACTGGCGCAACGCAACATCTAACAACAATCAAAGTTTCAAACTTGTACAATCCTACACAGGTACAACTCCGGGAGCCGGAAACACCCTGCCAAAGGTTGAAGAATTAAAATCTCTCGAAGGGGCATACATTACATGGCCCGGTTTCAGCATGCAAAAAGACGGAAGCTCCCGAATTTTTCTTCAAACAACTCAAAATCTTGAATATTCACAAAAAAATTCCAAAAAAAATATCACTATTACATTTAAAGATACAAAAATATTTTTACCAAATAACAAAAACCCATTGATAACCACTCATTTCAACACACCAATGGACAGAGCATACTTAAAAAAACATAAAAAAAATGTACAGTTAGTTCTTAAACTCAAAGTTGCCAGCGAAGTAACCATATCTCAGGTACAGATAGAAGACGGTTACAACTATGTATTTATTGATTTTCCAGCGGGTGATTACCCCAAAGGAACCGACAACTCACCAAGACCAACATTCTCAGGGGGCGGTGATAATACTGAAAATCAAAATAACCAGACCGAACAAGTTAATGACCAGGAAAGCCCCTTCTAATTTATCTCCCATTATTATTATGCTATTATGACCATCCATTGTGATGCAGTTCATATACA